>NZ_JBGONH010000003.1:0-175608 GCF_041439075.1 Vibrio sp. FF145 | reverse complement strand
TTACTACCGTTTTTGTTTTAAGTTCCCGCTAATCCGCGATGAACCAAAAAAAAGCGAGTCCCTTAGGAACTCGCAAAAATCTATTCAGTATGATGTAACAAAATATGAGCCAATCTATTAATCATAAGAAAGGACAAAAGGTTGTCTATTCGGGATAAATAATAATCAACTGGATGCGCTACATTGTCATCAATTTGTCAGCGTTAGGTGCGGTTTTAATCAGCACCTAATGTGTTCAAACTATCCATTCGTCGGCCGTAAATATGGGCTTCTTACAGCTGAGCAGTGACATTGATTGGTGACTAGTGGCCAATCGCCATTTCGTCGAGCGCTAAGAACACGTTTTCGTCTAAATGACCTTCGTGAACTTGTTTACACACTTTACGACGCACAGCTAAACCAGAGATCAAACGCTCAATAGACAAGTGTCGATTGCTGGTGCTGTCACGGTCGTTGTAAAGCTCAATCAAGCGACTCAGTGTTTCGTATGGGATAACGTCCTCCCCTACTCTCAACCAATCAAGCTTCTCAATGAGCTCAGAACACTCTTCTTTGATTGAAGCATGTGAATGCCCTGTCATAGCAGATAAAGCCGTTATACTGCGTTCTAGAGCCTCTGCAGAGGTATATTTAGAGAGAGTAATCATGATCTCGTCAGCGTTGATCTCAACAGAGTGTTTACGCTGCTTAACTCGACGTCCCAATTTGCCTCTTGGCGACGGTGCTTTGCGCTGAATTGGCTCAAACTCACCATCAATAATCTCAGACAACTCTTCCAATTTCTGCTTAGACACCATTTCATTACGCAGTGGGTTCGGTAACGTTGGTGCCATATTACGCTTGCCTGCATTGGTGGTGCGTGCTCTTGAGTAACGTAAGACTTCTTCCACATTACATTTGATATCAACCTGATAATCAGTCGTTTTGCCTTTTTCGATCAACGCGGTGATCGTTAAGTGATACCCCCAAAGGTTAACCAGGAAGGTATCTTCTTGATCCCCTACTTCACCTAACTTTCTGAGCTCGCGGATCAGATCCATCGAAAAACGACGCCAATCGATGTTACGCGCCAGTTTCTGATTCAGCTCGCTGAGCAACATGCAATCTGTATGGCGGCGTGCCATACGGCTTCTAAAGTACGAATACATTTGGAAGACCAAGGTATGTTGCTTCAGGATTTCTGGCGGAAATAGGAAGAAATAATCACGAGTGAGCAGCTCTTCGTAGAACGACGGTTCCCAAACCAGGATGTACAGGTTCGGTTTAATGCGAATTTCGCCGTCAGAGCCTTCTGTAGGCGCTTCTTCCGATGCGGTAATGGTTCTAGCTAGGAATCGGAAACGATCACTCTTAAAGCCTTCTGGCATGTTCTCGCTAAGCCAACGGCCTGTGAGCTCATGCAATTGGAAGTCGGTAAATTCGATACGATCAATACTGTCACGGATCGAATCACGTGCCGGCCCGCTGTCTTTCTTGCCACGCAAGGACAAAATATCCGTGATGTAAAGTGGTGTTTTGTTCGGTGTGTGTTTCGCGTCTAGATGGTAATCATCTTGGTGATGATCATGATATTGAACAGTAAGCGTGAATAACGCGAATAGCGTCATCAGATCATCAACCGTCATAATGTTTTTTGAAGATCGTGTCTCGATCACCGCTCGAGTTCCAGAGATCGAAACCATTGATTTTTGGTAGCTCTTGCGCGTTCTAGGGGGCGCTAAGGCTTGATCAATAATACCCGCCCAATTAGTTGGCGACACAATAAATTGATCGGCTTCGTCTTTCATCGTTGGTGGGGTATTGAGTCCGTGTTCATTCAATAAGCGCTTGTTGACTTTGGTTTGAGCTAGAGCTTTAGATCGCTTTTGCTTCTCATTTTGCTTCACGCTTTCTGTCACTAAGCTAGTAGCACCCAGTACCGATATCAATTGGTTTGGGTTCACAAAGCGATGCAGCATAGTTTTGCCAGCAAGACCTTCTTCAAAGCGAACCGGAATTTGTCTGAAAAGGCCGATACTAACCGCAGCTCTTAACCTTTGCTGTAAGGCTGCACGAGTAACTTGGCCATCGGTTGATTCAATAATCTCGGTAGTGGAAACGTAACCGTCTTTGCTGCTAAACCCACGAAGTGAAATTAGGTTAAGAAGCTCAACAATGCTTTTGGTGACACCTTTGAAGTGCTGATATTGTTCTATCCATTCAACGGCTGTTTCAGATACCTCAAATAAATGACCATCTTTGTGGCTTCGTGCCTTAATTAACAATTTCTCTTCTGGTTTCATTTTTGATCCGTATCACACTAACCGTAATTTCACTATAGTTCCTGAATGATAAAGAAAGAATGATCATAAATAAAGAGAATTTATTGGCTTTTAAATAACTGATCTTTTTGATTAATATGATCTTAAATGATTAAGTGATCTAATGATCTGGCTGTTTCTTTGCCTTTAAGTTGCTGAATTTAAACGTTTAAAATAAACCCCCTTGGAAAGCATGATCATAAAAACCCCGAAACTATGATCATTAAATCAAAGAAAGCATGATCACAGAACTTCAGAAGTATGATCATTAAGTCATTGTAAGCATGATCATTATTGGCTTGAAAGCATGATCATTATACTTATACAGCTTATCCACAGTTCGGAAGTCAACATCATCTTCTAAGTCACTTCATACACATCAATGTGGATATTTATGATGGCCAATCTATTGGAACAATGATCAAGTGATGGTACTTTTTTATCCTTCCCGCCCTATTGAGGATAAAATTTAATCTGTATCTGTTGAAAATGGATAGCTTTGATGTATTTAGCGCAGGTGGGAGTTAACTTGGAAGCATGATCATGAAATTGTCATGTTTGCGTATTCTCGGTCAGTGTAGATTGAATTTTCAATCATTGAGCCCTTATAGGCGTTGAATCCCCATTGCAAAAGCATTTGTCCGTAACTTAGCTCTTAAATTACATGCTTCCGGAACGATATTTACTTGATCATTTTTCCGTAATTTGATCATTTGTAATGTGCAGTTGTTCGGATCAATATTGCTAAGTTTACGCCTTGATCATGCTTCATAATTGGGTGTTATTAATTATCTTACACTGGATATGTACCATGATCATTCTTCCGCTCAGGTTAGAATCCTCTGTTGTTTTTTTGCACCTCCTCTTCTCTTCTGTTTTGAATTTTTTGTCCATTGAGCGTTTTTTAATTTTTATTGAATTGAAAATCTATAAATTCGAATGCAAATCACACCAACCGTAATCTATAGTTGTGTTTCAATCGTTCCGCAGTTTTTTAGCGATAATTTCATTTACATTGTAAATAAGTGATGCTGTAACATTTTAAATATGCACTAGAAATAACATGGTTGTGCATGATGAAAATGATGACTTTCAGTATTACTCTGAGGTGATGTTTCATCAAATTGTAAAAACACTGTCTATTTTATGTGAGTTTACTCATAAATGCATGTTCATGTTTTTGTTGTGTTTGTTGTTAATCGCTGTACAATTTGTACTTAGTTAATCATTACGGAAACTGGCAATGAAAAGAGAACAAACGATTGATAAGCTCTATCAGCTAGCCGAACAAACTCAACAAGTTCAGGCTGACCGAATTGAGATTATTTTGGAAGAGCGAAGTGATGAACATTTCCCTCCAATGTCTAAAGCTATGATGGAGACTCGTTCTGGTTTAACGCGTCGTAAACTCGATGAAGCGATCACTAAACTTGAAGCTGATGGCCATCAGTTTACAAAGAACAATGCCAATCACTACTCGATTTCATTGACAGAAGCTCACATGTTGATGGACGCGGCAGAAGTGCCGAAGTTCCATCAACGTAAGCAGCATGCTGACAACAAACCATGGATTATCAACGTACAAAACCAAAAGGGCGGTACGGGTAAATCAATGACGGCAGTTCACTTAGCTGCGTGCTTATCTCTAAATTTGGACAAGCGCTACCGTATCTGTTTGATTGACTTGGATCCACAAGGCTCTTTGCGTCTGTTCTTAAACCCACAAATTAGTGGTGCAGAGCATGACAGCATTTATTCTGCAGTTGATATCATGTTGGATAATGTGCCAGAAGAGCAGGATGTTGACCTAGAATTCTTGCGTAAGAACGTGCTGTTGCCAACTCAGTATCCTAATTTGAAGACTATTTCAGCCTTCCCAGAAGATGCGATGTTTAACGCTGAAGCATGGCAAAGTCTGTCTAGAGATCAGTCACTTGATATTGTTCGTCTTTTGAAAGAAAAGCTTATCGACAAAATCGCCGATGATTTTGATGTGATCATGATTGATACTGGACCACACGTGGACCCGTTAGTGTGGAATGCAATGTACGCGTCGAACGCACTTTTAATACCATGTGCAGCCAAGCGTTTGGACTGGGCTTCAACGGTTAACTTCTTCCAGCACTTGCCAACGGTTTATGAAATGTTCCCGGACGATTGGAAAGGGCTTGAGTTCGTTCGTCTAATGCCAACGATGTTTGAAGACGACAATAAAAAGCAGGTATCAGTTCTGACTGAGATGAACTACCTGTTGAATGACCAAGTAATGATGGCCACGATTCCAAGAAGCCGCGCCTTTGAAACTTGTGCTGACACTTACAGCACGGTTTTCGATCTGACGGTAAGCGACTTTGAGGGCGGTAAGAAAACTCTGGCTGTGGCTCAAGACGCAGTACAAAAAAGTGCTCTAGAATTAGAGCGTGTATTACATAGCAACTGGCCTTCACTTAATCAGGGATAACAAGAATGGCAATTAAAACATCTGACTTAAATGCAAAGCTATTTGGTAAAGCAAACAAACGTCGCGTAGCTACGCCACAAGAAGCTCAAACTGCGGTAAAAGAGCAAGCTCAAGTGATTGAGCTTTCTGTTGCGGGTGAAGATTTAGTTTCATTTGAATTGGTTCGAATTCCAGCCGCTGATGTAGCAACACGAACGGTTGTTTTTGAAGAGAATGCTCGTGAGCAGTCTTTCTTGAATGAGCATGCGCTTTCTGACGTACTAACTACGCTTAAAGAGCGCGGCCAGCAATATCCAGCGGTTGGCCGTAAGAACAAAGACGGCAAGATTGAAGTTCTTGATGGTAGCCGTCGTCGTATGTCATGTATTTTGGCTGACAAAGAGTTCTTGATCTATGTCGCTGAAAACATTAACGGCGAACATGCTAAGTTTTTATCAGATGTAGCTAACGCTCATAAACCACTTTCTCTCTATGAGAAGGGGAAGGAGATGCAAGCGAAGCTTGATAAAGGCGAAGCTGAAGACCAGAAAGCACTCGCTAAAATGTTCCAGTGCAGTGAAGCTTTGGTGAGTGGCGCGTTGAAAGCGGCCGCTTTACCACTTGAATTATTACAAGCTTACCCAAATGTGAGCGATCTTGGCCGTCCGACTATTGTTAAGTTACACAAACAATTTAGCGGTCTTACTAGTGAGCAGCAACAAACATTACTGACCAAGTGTGGTGCTTCTGAAGGTTTTGTGTGGCAGCGCAGCGAAGCTCAAGGCGTAACTCGTTTAACAAAAGACGTGACAGAGACTTTAGAAGGTTGGGTGCTCGAACTAGCACCAGCACCCGCGAAGAAAGCTTCTCCAAAAGTTGAACTTATTAAAGGTCGAGCGTCATATAGCCGTAAGGGTTCAAACTTGGCGTTAAATCTTAAGAAAGTTGATGATACAACAATGGAAGAAATCATAGCATTCGTACAATCTAAGTTAGACTAAGTCACGACTTTCATTACTCCTCTAAAGCCGCTTTATGCGGCTTTTTATTTGGCTGTGATAAACTGTGTTTAGATGAATCTGGACGCTAACTATGACAAACCCAACCAATACTTTTCTGCATACACTTTCTAATATTGCCCAACACAATGGTCACCGTTACGGTGTGGTCTTTGATGGCGACTTTGATTGGCAAAACTCTGCTGTTTTAACCTTCCTTGAAAATTCGTACACTCCGAGCATCTTCCAGATTGGTGGAACTCCGTTTGAAGGAGTGATTCATGCTCCAGTCAAAAAAGGCCAACAATTGCTTGGTCGTGAGTCCCAAGTTCTTGTTTGTGATTTTAGAGAGCAGTTTGATGCGAATGGTTTTAGCGCTGCACTAGGTTCGTTAATCGGTGGTGGGCTGTTGTTGGTGCTGCCGCCAAAAGTTGATGACTCTGAAGATAACGAGAGCTTTGGCCAACGTTGGTTAAAGGAGAATTTCAATAAGCTCATTTCGGTTTCACAACACAACGAAACAGACGATGTTGTTCTAGCGACTAAAGCACTTCCTCTCAAGCAAGACTTTGAAAACAGTTTGGACAAATTCGAACAGCAAAATCTGGCTGTTGAGTTGGTTAAAAAAGTGGTGTCTGGGCATCGTAAACGACCTTTAGTTCTCACGGCAGATAGAGGGCGTGGTAAAAGCTCTACATTGGGCATTGCCGCTGCTCAGCTTTTGGTTGAGCGTCATGGATTAAATATCATCGTGACAGCGCCTTCAGTGAAAGCAATCGAGCCTGTATTTTTCCACGCGAGTCAAAGCCTAGAAGACTGTGAAGTGCTCAACGCAACTTACATTTGCTATCAAAGCGGAAGTTTAAGATTCGTAGCACCAGATGAATTACTTAAGTCTAAGCCTGATTGTGATTTGCTATTAGTCGATGAAGCGGCTGCAATTCCAATCCCGATGCTCAAATCTATGGTTGGCATTTATCATCGTATGGTTTTTTCAACCACCGTTCACGGATACGAGGGGAGTGGGAGAGGGTTTGGACTTAAGTTCGAGTCTTGGCTTTCAGAGCATCGCCCGGGGTGGAAAGGTTTTAAGCTCGATCAGCCCATTCGTTGGAATCGCAATGATCCACTAGAGCGTTGGTTGTTTGATTGCTTCTTGCTTGGTAACGACGCGTCGCTAAGTGACTCGGTGATTCATGAGTTAGATAGCTTTTCTGATCTGGCAATCAACCAACTGAGCTTGGTCGAGTTATCAAAGGCAGAATGCTTGGCGAACCCGGAGCCGCTACAGCAATGCTTTTCTCTTCTTGTTGACGCTCATTATCAAACGTCACCAAACGATCTAATGCAGTTTCTCAACAATCCAGCAATCCGTTTGTACGCTGCTTGGCAGAAAAACGAATGTTTAGGTTGTATGTTGGTAACTGAAGAAGGTGGGTTGGATAGCGATCTGATTGCTCAGATTCAACTTGGAAAACGAAGACCTCAAGGTCACCTAGCTCCAGTGTTACTCGCAAACCAACTGGGTTGTACACAAGCGGCGCTCAGTCGTTGCCTTCGAGTTATGCGTATTGCCGTTTCAACACGTCATCAAGGTTCGGGGATTGGTCGTTGGATGTTGGGGCAGTTGTCAAAGCAAACTAATCAGGCGGATTACTTAGCAACGAGCTTTGGCGCGACCAGTGAATTGATTTCATTCTGGCGCGATAACGATTTTGTACCTGTGCACATTGGCCACCAGCGCGATCAAGCAAGCGGCTGTCACTCGGTATTGATGGTTAAGCCACTTAATAAAAGCGCACAGAATTGGGCCTACAATCTGATAAGTCACTTTGAACGTAGTTTCTGTTTTCTCACTTCTGGTTCTTTGGCTTCTCTCGAGGTTGATATGGTGCGCGCATTATTGCCAAGGCAAGCGGAATCTATGGCAGAGTCTGAAATCCAACTCCTCAGGAATTATGTCGATGGTGGTAATAGTTACGACAGCATTGGTTTCAGTGCCCTGAATTTGATTCTCCAGAGTAATGGTCATCAAGCTCACATAGCTGAACCTGACGCTATAATCGATACAGGTTTCGTTGTTTCAGACTTACTTATCGCGAAAGTCGTGCAGCAGAAAGAGTGGGGGACTTGTGTCGAACAGTTTAATCTAGTCGGACGAAAACAAGCTGAGCTACAGTTTAGAAAAGATGTCGGTACTCTACTATCAAATTTACACTGTAAATAGGTAGATCAACGATCGTCACTAAATTTGGAACGACAGAGCATATGTCGAGCTGTTAATTAGATTTACAGTGTAAATTAGAAGGCCGGATTTACACTGTAAACTGAACCGCGGTATGTAATGACCTATGTGATTTCAATTATCCAATCTTTATGCAATTTCTCAATTTGTTGAACATGTCCATCATGGCGCTCATTTCCTATCTCAATTCTACCGATCTAATCATCGCCGTTGTTTGGAAGGTATAATTTCATATTATCACATCAATTCATCCCGAATCGTTTGGTGATGAAGATCCGTCGCTGTATTGCGATCTTATGCTCGTACCCAATATTCATAGTTTGAAAAATCGTGAAAGAATCTTTTTTGTAAAGGTGAAGAAGAGATTAGAATCGGTCAGTCTTATTTATGAGTCCCTTTGCAACATCGAAAGTAAGTGATGTGACGCTGATTATTCTACTGTAGTGATTCTAAGCACAGAGCGAATTATATAGACTGCATAACAACAGAGTTATTATGGGTACACAATTCGAATGTGGGATAGCATCGTTACATTGTCGGAAGATAGGAAGCAAGTGATGGCATGTCTGCCGTCTGGGTTTGTGGTCAACGCAAGCTTTGACAATAAGACATTACCAACAACCTTAGAAGCTTTGAACGCATCAAACTATTTTATTTTCGAAGAAGAGATACTGCGTTTTGTCACTCTTGCTAAAGAAGGTAAGGGAGAAGCTTATCAAGGAATATTGATTGCTGAAGTTCGTAATTCCAGTGTTACGGTTGAACTGTCTGATGATGAGATGCTCGCAAGTCTTGTTGTAACTGGGGCATATAATGGGCAGGCATTACGTGGCAGCGATATCATTCATTGCTTGGCTCAGGCTCACATAACGAAAGGAATTAATAAGCTAGCACTTAGAAAAGTCTTAATGATGAGTAGCAAGCTAAAGCCGGGTGAAAAATTTACTCAGCCCGTTGCCAAAGGTTCTCCAGCTGTGAAGGGTAAAGATGCTAAGTTTTCAGCATTGGTTGAAGATATTACTCATCAAGTATTAAAGCCTCGCAGTAAAGACGCCGGTAAGATCGATATGCGAGATCTCGGCGAAACCATTACCGTTGGTCAGAATGACCCGCTAATGAAACGAACTCCTGCCACCAAAGGTATTGCGGGCTTTACCGTCCAAGGTCGAATTATCCCACCCCTTCCGGGCCAAGACAGTTTGATTAAGCCAGGAAAAGGCACCCACATTTCCCCTGACGACCCTAATTTATTACTTTCTTCATCCTCTGGTCTGCCCATTATTAAAGAGCGAAGTATCGAAGTGGATGACGCCTTATGTGTTAGCAATGTCGACGTATCTACTGGGCACGTTAAATTCAAAGGTAATGTGTTTGTCTCTGGGAATATAGAACCTGGAATGATAGTGAAGGCGACCGGAAGCATTACTGTTGGTGGCTTTATTGAATCTGCAGAAGTTCAGGCTCAGGGGGATATAAAAGTCGCGAAAGGAATTATTGGTCATACGACCAAAGAGGATGAGCCAAAAAGTTGTAAGGTACTTAGCAAAGGCTCTATCACAGCAAGCTACGCACAGAATACTGAACTGCAAACCGGCAATGACATTCTACTCAATCTACATAGCATGAGTAACGACATTCGTTGTGGCAACAACCTCATTGTGATGGATACCTTTAAGAAGCATGGCACACTTAGTGGCGGTGAAGCTAAAGTCGGCGGTAAAGTGGAATGTGTTTTCTTAGGCGTTGAAGGGGATACAGCAACTAAGGTTCATGGTTTTGCTCGCTTCGAGGGATATCAAAAAAAGACAGCTCAACTGAAGGAGATTTATAAGCACGCTCAAGAACAAACCATGGACGTCATCCGTCAAGAACTCGAATTTAAGAAGCGACCAAAAGCGGAAAGAAGCGAAGAGCAAGCGTTGGAGATTGAGCAGCGACGAGAAAAAAACAATCAAGCGATAGAGAAGACTAAATCGCAGTTGGATACACTCGAAGCTGAATTTGAAACAAACCTTGCCGAGTGCACAGTAGAGGCGCACGAGAAAGTGTACACCCGTGTATCTGTTTTGTTTGGTGATGAGATGGTGACGACTAAGCGAACGCACGGCGGCAGTGTTTTCTCGTTCAATCAATATGAAATTCAATGTTCTTTCAAAATGGAGAAAGAAGATATCTCATTGTAATTGAGCGACTCTGAAATTGCCCAAGACTGAATAGAGCGGTTCGAGCAGTTTTCTGTTCATTAGAATAAATAAGAAAGGGGGAGCTGATGCTCCCCCTTTGCTTTTGCTGATATTGACTTAGTTCGATTCTTTAAGTCACATGAGCGCTTTAACTTGCCGCTTTTACCTTTCCTTGCTTCAAGTCTGACAGAACTTGTGATTTTGGTCCGTCGGCAATAATACTGCCTTTCTCCATCACAATCACTCTATCCACGATATCCAACATCGACGTTTTGTGGGTGATAAGAATCAAAGTCTCACTAGGTAACAGCTGGCTCAGCTGATGCTTAATGTGCATCTCTGAACGGTTATCCATAGCACTGGTAGGTTCGTCCATCAATAATACAGGAGGGCGCCCTAGGAAGGCTCTAGCTATGGCTATCGACTGACGTTGACCTCCTGAGAGTAAACCACCACCTTCACCTACTTGGCGTTCTAAGCCTGCCGGATCTTGCTGAGTAAAAGCGGTTACACCTGCACGGTTGGCAGCATCCATGACATCACGATCGTCAACCAACGGGCGTCCCAAGGTAATGTTGTCTCTTACCGTGCCATAGAATAGGTTACTGTCCTGCGGCACACAGCCTATATTGCGTCGTACGTCGACATGGTGAAGTTGTTCCATATCGGTGTCATCAATGCGTACATGACCTTCTGTGGGCTTATACAGGCCCATAATCAGGCGTTCAAGTGTGCTTTTACCTGAACCAATTCGCCCAATAATCGCGACCTTTTCACCTGGACTAATATTAAGAGTCAGGTCTCTTATAGACGCGATTGGCGAATCAGGGTAATGGAATGTTACTTTATCAAGCGCGATATGCCCTTGAATAATCGGACGGTGGATGTATCGCTTACCTTCCTCTTGTTCACTGGGCATCGACATGACTTGTTCAATCAAGGTCATTGATGACTTCGCTTGGTTATAACGCGTAGAAAGCAATGATAACTGGACAAGAGGACCAATTGCTCTACCACTCAACATAGTAGCGGCAATCAAGCCACCCATTGTAAGAGTGCCTTCTGCCATTAGGTACACACCAAAAATAATCATTCCCACATTGGTACTTTGTTGAACAAAGCCAGCAGTATTTTGGATGCTATCGGTAATACGACGACTCTTGATATTCCAGTTCGCCATGTGCGCAACAGCTTCTTCCCAGCGGAATTGGAACTGGCTTTGAGCGCTGAATAGCTTAACGGTTTCTAGCCCCGCTAAACTCTCAATTAAGTTTGCGTACTTCTGAGAAGCAAGGCGAGAGCCTTCTTCAATGGTACGACGCAGCGGGCCTTGTATTAACAACGCATAGATGATCAGTATCACCACGCCAACGACAGGAACAAACACAAGGTTGCCAGCCATTAACCAAATTAACGCCAAGAACATAAGAGCGAATGGCAAATCGATTAATGAGCCTATTGTTGCCGAAGTAAAGAACTCACGGATTGACTCGAATTCTTGCAGGTTTTTAGCAAAAGCACCGACAGAAGCAGGCTTCGCTTCCATACGAATCCCGAGCACCTTACTGAACAACTTAGATGAAATCAGGATATCGGATTTCTTACCCGCAACGTCAATAAAGTAGCTTCGCATTAACTTTAAAAGTAAGTCAAAGAGGAAGACGACAAAAATACCACTCGCGAGTACCCATAGCGTCTCAAACGCAAGGTTTGGTACCACTTTGTCGTACACCAAACGAGTAAACATTGGAGCTGCAATAGCGAAAAGGTTGATTAGAATTGATGCGATCAGCACATCACGATAGATTTTTTTAGATTGCCAAATCGTGCTCCAAAACCAGTGACCTTCGCGCGTTTTTAAAATTTCTGGTGAGCGTTCATCATAACGGAATTGTTTCTTTACTAAGAAGTAACGGCCGATGAATTGCTCTTTCAATTCTTCGATAGGGATGACGATTGGCATCATCCCACTTTCCGTTGTGATGATTTCGGCTTCTTGCTTCTCAATATCGATACTATTAAGAACGCAAGCCTCACCTTGCTTGAGTAACAATATGGCTGGCAGAATTAAGTGAGGGATGTTTTCTAGATCGGAACGGTTTTCTTTGGCCACTAACCCCGCACGCTCGGCAGAGCGAGGGAATAGGAAAGGGGTTAGCTTTCCATCAGAGAGTGGTAGCCCATTGATCAACGCTTCGGGCGAGTTGGCTAACCCGTAATACCGACTAACGTAGATCAGTGAGTTTAATAGTGGATCTTGCATGCGATATAACCTTACAACTATTTATCAACAATGAAGCCTTGGAACACTTCTACGTAGTTATCAGACAAAATATCTAACTGAGTCTGAGTTTCAATTCGTGACGCAATAGTCGTCACACCAAGGTTATGAGCCGTTCTTGAGATAGACGTTAACGTAAATTTCTGTTTTTCGTCATCAAGGTTATGAGTAAATAGGTAATCCAGCTTCACATAGCTAGGGCGGTACTCGTTGATGTAATCGAGTGATTGGAAGTTGCGTCCATAGTTATCGACACCAAACACCGCATCAGCGTTGCGAATGGTGTTACACAATAGTGCTGTGTAGTGAGGAACATTGACGAAACAGTTTTCTGGAATTTCAAAATGCAACAGATGAGCGATTGACGCATTTTTCTCAAGAGACTTTCCGATCCAACGGATGAAGCTTGGCTGAGAAATACTGCTTGGCGAGATATTGATAGCAACGGGGCTCGTAAGCTCTTTTGCATTCAGTTTATCAATCATCTTCTCGATAACGTATTGATCGAGGATGTGGCTCATTTCAAGCTGTTCTAATGCGTATAAGTATTGGTTGGCACCGTAACGAACCCCCTCTTTCTCAATCGCAGAGAACACTTCTTGGTGATAGGTTTTGCCAAAACTATTATTTGCAGCTTGGAAGCGGAAAGTTACTAGGTCATTGATGATTGCTTCTTCGACCAACATGCGCCATTGCTGTTTACCCATTACAGCGCCATGGTCGTCAGCAGTTACGTAACCGTAAGCGAGCTCACGGTTCGCTTTCGCGCTAGACAGTGCGTTATCGACCAAAGACATGATTTCAGTACTGGTTTTACGTTTCTTACTGTACGTCACACCGAGAGCTATGTGTGGATTCGCCATACCTGTTGGATCTGAACCTAGATTTTGAATGCAGTTTACGATGCTGCTCGCGACGAGTTTCAGTTCATTTTCATCAATGTTCGGCATAATGAAGCCAAACTCATCACTAGAAATACGAGCGATAGTAATATCTGGAGATGAAATAGAAGCCTGTAGCTGTTCAGCTAATTGGTGAACTAAGGCATCGCCTTCTTGATAGCCTTTGTCATCATACTCTTCACTAATAAATTCGGCTTTTAGCACCGCCAGACCACCTAAACTAGACTCTTCTAACCACTGAGTTAGTTGAGACATGTAGTAAGCACGGTTACCTAACTGAGATACAGGATCGATATACGCGCGTTCACGAAGTCGTTGCGCTTCTTGTGCTTGGCTCTTAAATGCAAGTTCAACTTGAGTCGACATGTGGTTAATACCGTCGACGACTAAGATGAGGTCTTTTGTTTTAGGGCGAACCAGAGGCTCACCGAACTGATTTTTGGCTATTTGATCCATTTTTTTTATGATTAATGACAGCGGACGTAGTGCTCGTTGGAGTATCCATGAAATCGAGATCAAACCCAGTAAGAAAATCGCTCCAAAGAAGGTCACTAGCCGTGTAAATGCCTCCCAAAGCTGAGTATAGGCTGGGCCTGGGTGGCTCACTATCTCAACTTCAGCAAGTTGCATCCAACCACTAGTAATCACGCGGCGATCATGAATCGGTTTAAACAAATTCAGGTTGGTAAACCATTGTGGGACACCACTTGGTTTCACAGGGTATGAACGAAGAATATCATCTCCTGTGTCTAAAAAAATCAATCGTACGACAGAGTAAGAACTACCATCAAACAGTGCGTTGATAACAGACTCTACAGCCACTTGATCCTTTTCTTCGAGGTAAGGGGCGAGCGCCAGTCCAACAGTATTAATGGTATTATTTACTTCAGAGCGTTGCTGCTCTTCTAAGTAGTCACGGGTGGTATTGAATTCGATCATAAAAACTGAGGTCATCAGTAATATGAAAACCGCAACCATTCCGACCACAAGCTGTTTATATAAAGTCATTGTACCTACTCATCGTAATTGATAATGGGTTTGTTTAATTTTAGAGAGCGCTCACGCGAACGTAAGTCGTTCCATAAGCTCAATCTTGAAGATTTTCCTGATAACTTGCCGCTGCCTGCCGCCGACTTGATTAACCATAGGTTTTTACCATTGAAGCTGTATATCGGTCGTAGATCTCTGCGCTTGGAGCCGCGTTTTATTTCAGGGTTTAAGTTGTCTAAAATTAGTGGTTCTGCACTGGGTGTAGAGTAGTAAGCCAACACCATATGGAATTGGTTTAACTCAAGTGCTTTTACATACACTAATCGTAATTTCTTATCTGGGACGCCGAGTTCAAGTAAAGAGAAGTATTTTGCGATAGTGAAATCTTCACAGTCACCCGCGTTACTGCCCAAAAACTCCAGCGGTGTCGCCCAGTAGTCATTCTTTCCCCAAAGTATACTGTCATCGACAAAGTACATTTGGTTGAAGAACCGATTTACCGAATCGAGTTTCTCTTTTTCACTTAACCCTGCGTACGACGTCATATTTGAGCGCCATGTCGACACTCGCTTCCCTGCTCTTTCTCCGTAGGTTACAGAGACTGCGTCTATCCACCTTTGGTCACTCTTGTTCAGTGCTCCGGAAGTAAAAGAGGTAAGGAACAGCAGCAATAACGAAAAACGAGATTTCATTGCCGCTGCTCTTGTTTTTTCACTGCATCTAGGAAGACGTTCTCAAGCATTAACCGTCCTTACTCTTTTAGTGCGTTGTTTTGAGCACTCAAAATTGGCTTCAACATATATTCAAGCACGGTTCTTTTGCCGGTGATGATATCGACAGAAGCGGTCATACCTGGAATGATAGGCAGCTCTTCATTAGCCCCAAAGCTGTACTTCTCGGTACGAACACGCACGATGTAAAAACTATTGCCTTCTTCATCTTGAGTGGTGTCAGCACTGATGTGCTCTAACACACCTACTAAACCACCGTATTTAGTAAAGTCATAGGCACTGAATTTAACCACAGCGCTCAATTCTGGACGGAGGAATGCGATATCTTGTGGAGCAATTTTCGCCTCAACTAATAGGGAATCTTCAGTTGGTACAATCTCAACAATGTCCATACCCGGTTGGATAACACCGCCTACGGTATTAATACCAAGCGTTTTGACGGTTCCTGTTACTGGAGAAACTACTACAGTACGATTAACTCTGTCTTCAAGGCCAACCGCTGATTCCGTCATTGCAGAGAGCTTATCTTGTGCTTGGTTTAGCTTCTCTTGTTGTTCTGATCGGAAGTTCAGTGCAGCATCGATACGACTGAGCATCGCTTCTTTGATTGCTGAACGTAGAAGAGGGATTTTGAGTTCGCTAGAGGTCATTTCTCGACGAGTGTCGTTAACTTGTCTTTGCAGCTTGAGCAGTTCAATTTTTGGCACCACCCCTTCATCAGCAAGAGGCTTGGTAATATCCAGCTCTTGGCGGGCAAAGTTGTAACTCTGTCTTAAATTCTGAACACGCGCTTTTATTTCAACTAGGTCTTGTTGCTTCTGTCCAACCTGTTGATCAAAAACGGAAAGTTGGTTCTTCAGGTTATTCAGATCTTGACGATATTCTGCTTTTTGGCGATTAACCAATTTGGGGTGAAGGTCGTAGAATAGTGGTGGGAAGGCGAGTTTACCATAATCGAGTAAGACACTTTTTTTCCACTCTTTTACTGAGAATTCTTCATTGATAACCACACTGGTCAGTGAGGCGGACAGCATGAGTACATTAGCCGTTAAGTTCGCAACTTGTTGCTCACGTTCACGAAAGTCAGAGCGGAATCGAGTGTCATCTATTAATAGTAATTGTTGCCC
This sequence comes from Vibrio sp. FF145, assembly GCF_041439075.1. NCBI lineage: Bacteria > Pseudomonadati > Pseudomonadota > Gammaproteobacteria > Vibrionales > Vibrionaceae > Vibrio > Vibrio sp. FF145. Next base: position 159,411 of record NZ_JBGONH010000003.1, on the reverse strand, counting down.
TTTTTGAACTCGTTGCCCTTCTTTGACTAAAATTTCTTTAACCAAACCACCTTCAAGGTTTTGCACCACCTGAATCTGAGAGGAAGGGATCACCTTGCCTTGGCCAACAGTCACTTTGTCGATTTCAGCCCAAGCAGACCAACCAATAGCAGCGACAAAAAACAGAACGATAACCCACAACATAATACGCGCACTGGTGGGCGTATTGAGGAGCAGTGCCGCTGTTTTGTCATCGACATACTCAAGTTCGGTCTCATTCAATTTGCTGAAATTTTTCTGACTCATAACAGTCCTTGTTCGCTAAATAAAAGTGCAAGCTTTGTGAGTGTATTCTTACTTTTGATAAATGTTAAGGCTTTGCTCCTTTAAATCTTTGAATTTATATATTTTTTAACTCTTATTGTTTTTTGAAATCTGTTTTATCAAGTTGGTGCTTTCTCAGCTTGTCATAAAGCGTTTTTCGCGATACTTGCAGCTCTTGCTGTACCTCTTTTAAGCGCCCTTGATGACGATGTAGTGCCTCTATCAAGAGGATTTGCTCAAAGCTATCGGTTCGTTGGCTTAATGACAGTTGTTGCTCTTCAGTCTTTAGATCGATGTGGTCTTTGTCGCTTTGCTCTTGATTATGATTAGGCTCTGATTCAAGCGATGCCAGCTTGGGTTTAGTCAACACTCTGAGTTCTGCATGTTGGCGAAGCTGTCGAATATTTTCACTCCAGTGAGTGGCGATCAATCGTTGAACCTCTTTTTCTGTAATCACCGGAGGGGGTAACTGATATCGACTTGCCGCACCACGAGCAAAATGTTTAAACAAAGAACCAATATCTTCTGTTCGTTGCGCTAGCGGTAGCAAATCAAATCGACGGAACTCACTTACCATTGTAGTAGGAAGTATTGTGGTTGCTAAAATGATACAAGTTGCACTGGTCTTGCATGAGTTTTCACGAAGTAGAGTGGGTTTTAGGTTCGCTAGCCACTGCCATTGGTCTTGAGTTAATGCTTCTGTTTCATGGATATAAAGTGTCCCACCCTGATGTTTCAAGAACAGTTGCAAAACAAACTGATGGAATGTCGCTTCGTCACTGCGTGGCAAATTAAACGCAGCAACAGGGCAAAGCTCTGCGGCTTGATGGCTGTGAAGATCGTGCGTGTACTGCGCCGTGACCCTTTTACCCGTTCCTAAATCGCCGACGAACAGTAGAAGTGGGTTAGTTTTGGTCTCTAGAGAGATCAGTTCTCGGCGTAATGTCTGCATTGATGGCGATTGACCAATCAACTTTGGACCCACCTGATTCTGTACCGCCAACTCTTTACGTAATAGATTATTCTCTTCAACCAAAGCGAGCTTATCCGATGCTTTTTTTACTGCGGTCAGCAGGGCATCGACCACAAACGGTTTTTCCAAAAAATCATAAGCGCCAGCTTTCATTGCGGATACGGCTGTTTGCACGTCCCCATGGCCTGTCAGCACGATGATCTGAAAATGAGGGTTTTGATTCAGCAGCTTTTGTGTCAATTGAATGCCATCCATCACTGGCATGTGAATATCGGTAATGACAATCCCAGCTTGCGTCACATCTATTCTCTTTAGTGCCTCAATGGCATTGGGGAAGCAGGCAATATCGATGCCTTCAATGAGCATGGCTTGTTCTACGGAGTCTCGAATGGCGGGTTCATCATCGACAAAATAGAGTTTAGGCAGAGGGTGCAAAAGTCGAATCCTTAACAGTATGTGAGGTTAACTATGTGTGAAATTAGCAGTATGTAAAATTCATTTTCTAATCAACGATAACAACGGCACGTTAGCCCTTATCGTTATATAACGGGATGCTTAGCGAGAATACCATGCCTGAAGGCTCTAATCGGTTGGCGCTGATCGTGCCGTGATAAGCTTCAATAATCCGTTTCGATATTGAAAGCCCTAGCCCTAAGCCTTCCGGTTTAGTGGTAAAAAACGGGTTGAAAAGCTGTTCTAGCTTATCGTCCGGCATGCCAATTCCGTTGTCCCAAATGATCAGCTGACAAGAGTTATGATGCAGTTGCCATTCGATGCCTATCTGTGGACTGGCCGGTTGGTCAACGTTTTCCAGGTTTTGTTGCTCCTGCAAGATTTTCTGTTCAAGAACGTGTTGTTGAAGCGCTTGGGTAGCGTTGTGAATTAGATTCACCAGTACTTGCTCGAGTTCGGTTGGATGAATGGCAATATTAATGTGATTTGGCACCGTGCTTAGTCTTAGTGTAATGCCTTGCTTGATCATCAGCGCACTGAGAATACTGGTGGCGTTGTTGACCGCTTGGTGCAGGTTCGCGACATGATGTTCTTGTTTAGTGACCTTGCGAGTAAAGACTTTGAGTCGCGCTATGATGTCGGTAATGGTGTTGTTGAGGCCAATCATTTTCTCAAGATTACTCTTCACTAAATCTGTCCGTTCCATTTCTAGCAGCTTTAAGCTGTTCTCACTGTAGGTTCGAAGCGCTGCAAGCGGTTGGTTGATTTCGTGGTTAATGCTGGCTGACAGCTCTCCGAGTACCGCTAATTTTGCTGTTTGGGTCAGCTCTTGTTCTGTCTGCTTCAGCTTTAACTGCGATGCTTGGTATTGAAAAATGGTTTGCTGAAGTTGTTGATTGGATTTCTTCAAATAGTGAGTACGTTTATCAACGGTTTGTTCTAGGTTTTGGTTGAGCCGGGTTAGCGCCACTTTCGCGACGTAAGTCTGTCGCCACGACCACGCGATGAGCATCACCAAGCTGTAAATCACCACGAAGATGACATCGATCTGCAGCACTTTAATAAGCTCTGCTTCGGCCTTTTTTAATGCGACAACTTGGTACTGATTGTTACTGAAGGTTGCGGGGTAAAGATTGAACGGCCCAAGTTTAAACAATCGGTTTGCCGTGAGTTCTTTTTGTACTCGATTTGGTTGAATGTTGTTGGGCTGATTAGCGTCGTTAACTTGTGGTTGATAGTTGGAAGAGCGAAAAGCTTCTATGATCGAAATTTCGCTTTGACCGTATTGGCGTTGCAGGGCGATATCGGTTTGTTGCTTCTGGCTTAACGGCAACAACGAGTGATAAAGCCACTGAGTTTGGCTGGAGAGAAAAACCACTTGGTTAGAGTCGAGTACCACAATCTCAAAATCATCGCTGGTTAGGATGTTTTCAAGGTTCTCTAGACTCACTTTAACGGTGATAACCCCAACAATGTCATTTTCTATATACAGGGGCGAAGACAAAAAGTAACCGCGTACGTTGGAGCGAGCCCCCAGTGCGACATAGTGTGTGCTGTTACCTTCAATCGCGGACGCAAAATAAGGACGAAACGAGAAGTTCTCACCCACGAAAGTACCGAGTTTCTGGTAATTACTGGAAGCGACCACAGTACCGCTCGGGTCATGAATATAGATGGTGTCAGCTTGGCTTTGATTCGACCATTCAAATAGCAATTGATTGAGCTGCGCAGCGGAAATCTTGTCTGTTTGTGGTGATGAGTCAAAATAAGAGAGCAGACGTGGGTCATGGCTGAGCAAATCAGGGATCTGTTTGAATTTATCCAGTTCAGAGTCGATTTGTAGGTTCGCTTTATTGGCTGCTTCGTTGAGCTTTTGAGTGACCACTTTTTCTTGAAATTGTACTGCCAAAAAATGAGTTGCGCTCAGCCCAATAGCCCCCAATAACAATGAGAATAAAACGAAGGGAGTCATTATGTTAAGCAGTATCTTAGTCACTAGGATCTCAGCATGTCATCGGTTTGTATAAAGATTATCAATATGATGGATAGAGTACCGAGATCTTGTTAACACAGAGCACCTTCTGTGAGACAAAACCATGGCTTAGACTTGTGTTTCAAAGGATTACAGCGCAAAATCAAAAAAAATTGAAAGGAGCAAGCAAATGGAACTGACCGATATTCGTCGCGAATACGCTAAGGGTGGATTGAGACGTAAAGACTTAGCCGCAGACCCGATTGAGCAATTCAATCTATGGCTAGAGCAAGCTATAGAAGCTAAGTTGACGGACCCTACTGCCATGACAGTTGCTACGGTTGATGAAAATGGTCAGCCATTCCAGCGAATTGTTCTGCTAAAGAATGTTGATAAAGACGGCTTCGTTTTTTACACCAACTTAGGTAGCCGTAAAGCGCACCAGCTAGAGCACAATAGCAAAATCAGTTTGCATTTCCCTTGGCACCCTCTTGAGCGACAAGTTCATATTACGGGCACGGCTGAAAAACTGACAGCAATGGAAAATATGAAGTACTTCTCGTCACGACCAAAAGAGAGCCAATTGGCCGCAATTGCAAGTAAGCAAAGTAGCCGTATCTCTGCTCGTGGGATTTTAGAAGGCAAATATCTAGAGCTTAAACAGAAGTTCGCGAAAGGAGAGATTCCTGTGCCTTCTTTCTGGGGTGGCTTCCGTGTGCGTGTGGATAGCATTGAGTTTTGGCAAGGTGGAGAGCACCGCTTGCATGATCGCTTCTTGTTCTCACGCCAAGATAGCCGTTGGGATATCGACCGCCTAGCGCCTTAATTTGCTTAACTGCTTAACTGCTTAACTGCTTAACTGCTTAACTGATCCAAAAATACCGTTGATTAGACTTATCAACGGTATTTTTTTGTCTGCATCTCATCAAACCAATATCTAGTCACTGTGCAGAACAACGGAGATCTGCTTTTTAAGCAGGGTTTCTGGGATCATAGAGCCTAGCCCCGAGTCCAACGCATACTCAATCAACTGGCTTTTACTGCGCGCATCAAATTTCTGTTTCAACCTGGCGACATGCCCTTCGACCGTTTTGATTGAAATGTTCAACGTAGACGCGATGTACTGTGGTTTCTTGCCGAATAGCAGCAAGAACAGCACTTCTGATTCTCGCGAAGTCAGTCGCTTTTTGAGCTTTGATATGCGTGGCTTTGATCCTGCAATGGACACTTGATTGTCTTTTTCGCAAGTTGCCTGACACACCCAATGGCCTACTTCTAAGATGGCGGTGTCGGTGAGTTCTTGACCATAAAAAATGGTGCCTTGAACTTCGCCATTCCCATCAAGCCAAGGGGTTTTAGTAAAAATATGGGCGTGCCAGCGTCCGTCTGGATAAGGGTGAATATCGAGGATTTTAAGAGTACTGCGTGTATCCATTACATGTTTGTCTTGAGCCCTGAAATCCTGCGCGCATTCGGTTGTTTGACTAGGCATATCGAAATCGGTTAAGCCCGTACAAGTTTCGTTGGGTTTTAAGCCAATTAATTGGTTGTAAGCAAGGTTGGCATACACGAAGACAGAGTCAGTATCTTTGCAACCCCAGCAACCTGGAAGTTGTTCAAATAAAGAACGATGTATGGAGTCGAGGGGATCCGGCAAGGCTTTATCTCGTAAGAGGGAGTATTGCAATGATATCAGTTTCTTATAGAGCTGCAATGACAATTAGAAGTCGAGTTATGCATCAAAAATGGAGTGTGATCAATAGTTGAACGGTGTGCTGTTTAAGTGCGCTTTTATTGATCGGTGGCTGAACAAAAAGGATGAGAAAGAAGCTAAAAAAAAGCCAGCCTGAAGGAGGGCTGGCCAAAGACAAGATATACCTTGTCGACACGTAGAAGATTTCCAGTTTAATTTACGAGGGTCATGTAAATTAAGCTGAGGTATCAGTTAGATACCCAGAGTGACTTACTACTCTATCGACGAATTTACTCCTAGGCGAGATCGAATATAAGGAGGGAATTCCCCTATAAACACTGACTCAACCTGATACTAGGAGAATCTAAGGTAAATATTTGAGGGCTTTGAGTAATACCAAGAGCTTATAGCTCTCGTAATACTCGGAATCCTAAGTAGTTAGCGGCAGTAGAAGGCGAAACGTACAGTTCAGCAAACACTTTTGCCTCTTCAGGAGAGAAGCTCCACGCGCCCCCTTTAGCGATGCCTTTTTGGGTTGCAGTCCATTCCCAAACGTTACCTACCATGTCGTAGAAACCCGTTGGCGTTGGCAAGAATGATTTAACAGGAGAAGTACTGACGTTTGACCACTGTGTACCAGACCAACCAGTATTAGCTCTACCTGAACGGAATTTGTTGCCCCACCAGAAGCTGGTATCTTGACCCGCTCTTGCCGCCGCTTCCCACTCTTGTTGTGTTGGTAGACGGTAAGTAAAGCCTGTTTTTTTAGATAACCAACGTGTGTACGCTTTCGCATCGCTTTGGCTGACGCATACAACGGGAGAGTTATCGACTTGCTTGAAACCAGGAGCTTTCCAGTCATTGTCTGACACAGTCGTGATTTCTGCATTCACGAAGGTATCACAAGTGTTCATCAGCTCTGCGTCTGTCTGATACCCCGTATTTTTCACAAATGCTTTAAAATCTTGAACACGAGTTGGGGTTGCCGCTAATGCAAATGGCTGTTTGATCGTGACTTGCTCAGCGTTATTTTCACCGAGTAGGTAAGTCCCAGATCCAACCACAATCATTTCTGGACTTTGAGCACCATTGCCCATTGGGTCAGCAAACTTAGTCCCCACATTCAGTGAGTTCTGCTTCGCTTGTAATACTGCTCTTAGGTTGTGATCTCGGGCTATTTTCAGCTCTTGGTGGAAAGAAAGGTAACCTTCTTTCTCAATCGTAACCATGTGCTGCCCAGTAGGTAACATCACTTCAACCGGAGTGCTGCCATAGTTCACACCATTGATAGAAACCTTGTCATTATATTGATTTGAACGAACCACCAAGTTAACCCATGCAACCTCTTTTTGTTGATCATCGGTTTGCAGATCGCTCTGATCGAAACAGTTTGAGGATTTAATACCAAGTAGGCGGCAAGGGGTGTTCTTATCTGGACGAGTTTCTAAATTCGCGGTAATCACGGCTCGGTAACGGTTATCTTCGGAGAAGCCAGATGATTTCACGCTGTGTTGCAGAACGTGAATATTCAAAGATGCAGACGCTAGGTGTTCTTTTACTATTTTTGATTCTGTCGCGTTGGATACAAGGCTATTTTGAAATTGTTTTACTGCTTTTTGAAGTGTCAAAGCCACCGTTTGGTCTGAACATTGAGCTAACGTCATGTCGCTGCTACAGCGGTTGGTAAAGCTAACGGTATGTTCTTGTGTTTGAGTAACCTCGCTTCTTAATCTCTCAGCTCTTGCTCTTAGTTTGTCTTGATTCAAATGGGCGATAGACATTTCTACAGCTGATTTTTCGGCTTTGATGGCCTCTAGTTCCATCACTAAGCTTTGAAGCTTTTGCTCTGAATCCGAAATCGTAAGCTTGTGCTCTTTTACCGATTTCCAGGCATCTTGAAAGCGGTTTTGAGCTGGTGAGATATCGAAATCTGGCTCATCAATCATGCGAGTGTAATCTTGCTCTAGGCTAGTTTTCGCCGTTGCGAGTTTTTGCTCTGATTGAGCTAATAACTTGGCTTGACGTGCCATTTGCTCTGCTTGGTTGTCGACTTGATTTTGTTTGTCCGCCATCTTCTTCTCGATAGCCGTTAAACTGGCATGTTCTTCGAAAAGAGAGCTTTCAATGTCGATGACTGATGACGTGATTGCTGGAGATGTCGCTTCAGCGAAAACAGCAGGCGTCATTAAGCATGGAGCAAGTGCAAATAATAGAGTAGGAAAACCTTGGCGCATGTTGGGCTACTTCAGTCGTAATTTAGGTTAATTGAATATTCTAACGAAAACGCCATTTCGTTTGAAGCTACTTTCTATAACTACAAACAAGATGGCGAGTATTCATTCAGCTTTGTGAAATAGGCACGGCTATTTATATCAGGCTTAGCTTTATATATTTAGATTTCATTTTCTTTACTAGGAAGGAGTTTCACCCAAATAGTATCGCTGCCGTTGATAGTCACTGTGCGGTTGTATGACTCGTAACCTTCTTTTGAAATGGTTACTTGATGACGACCGCTCGGTAGCGAAACCTCTAGGGGTGTGCTGCCGTATTTAATGCCGTTGATAGTGACTGAGTCATTGTACTGATCAGAACGTACCATCACGTTTGCCCACTGCTTGTCGCTCTTCTTTGTAACCTTAACGTCGCTGTCCGTTAAACAGTAGCGAGTTGAAACGTTCAATAAGTTACATGCTGCAATCGCTTCTGGTTTTGCTTGAAGTTGAGCTTGCATCTGCACAAAGTAAGAGTTGTTTCCAGAGAAACCGCTCTTGATTGCTTGGCTGTCTTGAACATGAATGTTCAATTGAACACCTTGTAAGTTTTGCTTCGCTAGCGTGCTTTCTGTGAGCTGTTCAAGTAATTTGCTCTTGAAGTTTTGTACTGCTTTCTGCTTCGTCAGGTGTTTACCTTGAGCAATACACTCACCCAGTGTCATTGTTGATGAACATGTGGTGGTGTAGCTCGTTTCAAGAACGGCACTTTCACGAAGTTCTGTTGCAATACGTTTAACGCGAGCTTCAACTTTTGATTCTTTCAAGTTAGCCAGCTCATTATTCAAACGAGCTTGCTTTTGCTTAATTTGAGAAAGGTAAATTTCGTTCTCATTCATCGCTTGCTGATTATCTAGCTGAGACGATTGATTCTCTTTAACCGCAGCCCAAGCATCTTGGTATCCTTTCTGAAAAGAAACCAGATCCGTTTCTGGATCGTCAAGTAAGCGACTGTACTGTTTGTCGAGTACAGATTTAGCTCGGTTACGTTTTGCCTTTAACTCTTCACCTTCACGTAACAACTTACTGTTCTGGTTTTGAAGTTGTTTTAAGGTCTCAGTTGCCGATACTTTGGTCGCTGAAATACGCTCAATATCTGAGTTTTTCTCTGTTAGCTTTGCATCGATAGCTGAAACGGGATCGACTTGATTCAGTTCTTCAGCTGATAACGATGCAGATACCCAAAGTGGGGATAGCGCAAGTAAAAGCGCTGAAATTCGAAAGTTAGTCATAGGTCCCTGCAACTTGTATATTTAAAATTGGCTCGTTAATAAAGTGTCTACTTCCTAGTTGTCAGTCACTAGTTATTAGCAATTAACACAGTACCCGTCTTTATACCGTTTTATTGCCCTCCAATCTACTCAAAAGCTAAGTTTCGGTACTTCGGATACACTTTTTACATATTTACACCGAAATAATTGAGCTATATAAGAAAATATTGTCGTTATGGTGTAGTCATTTGGTTTCCATTTGTGACTTGCTTTGACTTTTGGTGTTCAGATTTATTTGTTCTTGGAACAAGGAAGAGCGGCCTAAAGATTGGAAGGTTGACTTTACAAAGCCCGTAGTTTGGGTTCACTTGATCATACTTCCGGAGACATGATCACGTGGTTATCAATAATGATCTTTCTTTGAAGATGAGAAAACACCTCTCATGATCATTTACAAATTCATCTTCTGCAGATTTCAGAGTATTATTCTTATCATGTCGACCTAAGTACTTTGCTGTCATGCCAAAACCTTTACCCTTTCCAAACCTAGACTTGTCTCCGCTAGGGCTTACAGGCCCCCGACCAGCGGAAATCATAACTTTGCCTTCGCATATGGACTGTCACGATCATCATTATTCGCAGGTGGTGATTGGTTTAAAAGGTCAGGCTGAATTTGAAGTGAGCGGTAAAGGCAATCTTGTCGGCCCAGGTCAAGGTTGTGTGGTAACGGCGAGCTCTGATCATGCTTTCGGTGGTGTGGTTGGCCAGTCGGACATCCTAGTACTCAATATGCCAGTGCCAACGGATGATGACCCTCTGATGCTAGAGAAGATCAATCAGTTAGAATCATCGAACGTCTACTTCCAATTAGACGCGCAAATTCAAAAGCTTATCCATATGTTGGTGCAAGAAATGCAGGCCAGTCCTAATGATCTGCTACTAAGCCGAGCCTGTAATGACACGGTGATCGCGCTGATGCAAAGACACATATCGGCATTCGAAACTCCGATTAAAGACTCGCGTTTTGATCTTGAGGCATTGGATCGCTACATTGAGCGACACCTCGCGAACAAGATCTCTGTCGCGCAGCTTGCAGGCAGTGTGTTTCTGGGTGAAAGCCAGTTCCACATGCTATTCAAAGATCAAATGGGCATTACCCCTCACCAGTACGTTCTTGGTAAGCGTATCGACCGATCTCGTCGTTTAATCGAACAAGGTAACCTCAGCCTTGGTCAGGTCGCTGAACTGGCTGGTTTCTCCGGTCAATCTTCCTTTACTCACACCTTTTCACGTCTTCAAGGCATGTCACCATCTCAATACAAAAAGCAAATTTCTGTTAAATAGTGAAACAAAACGGCATATTATTTTAAAGTTTCATATGTGACCTTGTGTTTGTTTTGTTAATAAAGCGAGTTTTTAGCAAAAAACTCGGAGTTTTTGACAAGTAATCCTTATATACTCTAAATACACTGCAGCCATTGTAGAGATCCCGGGCTAATTCCGGGTGTGAGATTAAGGAAAACGCATGTTTACAGCTACTGATGTGTTAAAGCCAGAATTCAACGAGCAGTCGCTTGCTGATCTATGGTCGCTTATCTCACCATTATATATGGTGGATGAAACCCAATGGCTAGAGCAACTTCTGCCGCTAGCTACCCCTTCTGAGTCAGAAAAGCAGCAGATCACAGACAAAACGACATCATTGATCGAAGCTATCCGTGCGGATAAGACTTCTATCCAGATGATCGATGCATTGTTGCTTGAATACAGCTTAGATACTCAAGAGGGCATCTTGCTAATGTGTCTGGCGGAAGCCTTGATGCGTATTCCTGATTCAGCAACCGCTGATGCTCTGATTCGTGACAAACTAAGCGTTGCGGATTGGAAATCTCACCTAAAGAATTCAGACTCAGTATTTGTTAACGCATCCACTTGGGGATTAATGCTAACAGGTAAGGTGGTTGGACTTTCATCTAAAGAGCAGAGTGCAGGTCAAGCGGTTAACCGTTTAGTGAACAAGCTTTCTGAGCCGGTAATTCGCAAAGCGATGCACCAAGCAATGAAGGTGATGGGTCACCAATTTGTTCTTGGCCGCAGCATTGCTGAAGCGCAGAAGAACGGTAAGTCTATGCGTGATAAAGGTTTTACCTACTCATACGACATGCTAGGTGAAGCGGCACTGACTACTGCAGACGCAAACAAATACTTCAAAGATTACCTAATGGCGATTGAAGCCGTAGGTCGAGACAACTATGTTTCTCCAGAATCGAAGGTCTCTTCAAAATCGAGCCCTGCGCCATCGGTATCTATCAAGCTTTCTGCGCTTCACCCACGTTATGAAGTGGCGAACGAAGACCGCGTACTGACTGAACTTTGCGACACGCTAGAGCAGCTATTGCGCCGTGCAGTAGAGCTCGATGTTGCGATTACGATTGATGCGGAAGAAGCGGATCGCCTAGAGCTTTCTCTTAAATTATTCGAAAAACTGTACCGTACTGATCTTGTAAAAGGTTGGGGTAAATTTGGTCTGGTTATTCAAGCCTACTCAAAGCGTGCACTACCGGTTCTAGTATGGCTAAACCGTCTAGCGAAAGAGCAGGGTGATTTGATCCCGCTTCGCTTGGTGAAAGGCGCGTACTGGGACAGCGAAATCAAATGGTCGCAACAAGCTGGCTTTACTGATTACCCCGTTTACACTCGTAAAGAAGCGACTGACGTAGCTTACCTTGCTTGTGCGCGTTACCTATTGAGCCCAAGTGTTCGCGGCAATATCTTCCCGCAGTTTGCGAGCCACAATGCTCATACGGTTTCTGCTATTGCCGTCATGACCGACCATAAAGACTTTGAATTCCAACGCTTACACGGCATGGGTGATTCTCTGTACAACCATGCGATGGAAGCTTACCAACAGTCGGTACGTATATACGCACCGGTTGGCAGCCATAAAGATCTACTGCCATACCTAGTACGTCGCTTGCTAGAAAATGGTGCAAACAGCTCGTTTGTCCACCGTCTAGTCGATGCACGTTGCCCAGTGGCAGAACTGACTCAACACCCAGTCGATATGCTTCTGGCGTTCGATACATTGAACAACACTAAGATTCCTCTGCCGCCAGCGGTATTCCCTGAGCGTAAGAACTCATACGGTGTGAATATTGATATCGAAAGCGAAGCGCATCAGTTTGAAGAGCAAGTAAAAGGCTTCTTAAACAATCAATGGACTGCTGGCCCTGTGATCAACGGTGAATCTCTTGCCGAAAGCATGATCAAGGCTGATCAGAACGTTGAGCAAGTGACTGCACCTTATGATCGTCGAATTAATGTGGGTCAGGTGGCTTTCGCTAACCTTGATCATGTTTCCGCAGCGATCACTGGCGCAGATGCAGCATTCGTTGATTGGAACGCAACATCGGTAGAAACCAAAGCGGCTGCACTTGATAAGTTAGCTGACTTGATGGAAGACAACCTAGCTGAGCTGGTGGCGATTTGTCATCAAGAAGCGGGTAAGACGATTCACGATAGCGTTGATGAAGTGCGTGAAGCCGTCGACTTCTGTCGTTACTACGCAAAACAAGCAGATAACCTACAAGGTTTCGAACTAAAAGGTTTTGATGGCCAAACACGAATTGCTTCTCGACAAGGTCGTGGCGTGTTCGTTTGTATTAGCCCTTGGAACTTCCCTCTAGCTATCTTCCTTGGCCAAATTACAGCAGCTTTGGTTGCGGGTAACACGGTTGTGGCTAAGCCTGCCGAGCAAACAAGCCTGATTGCAGCTCGTGCGGTTGAACTGATGAATGAAGCGGGCTTCCCTGCTGGCACCATTCAGTTACTACCGGGTCGCGGTGCTGAGATCGGCAGTGCACTAACAAGCCATGATGCGATTGCGGGCGTTGCCTTTACTGGTTCTACGCCAACGGCACAACGTATCAACGTGTCATTGGCAAGTCGTAACGCTAAGCCTGTTCCGTTTATTGCGGAAACCGGTGGTCAGAATGCGATGATCGTCGACAGTACCGCACTGCCTGAACAGGTAGTTCGTGATGTTATTCGTTCGGCATTCGCTTCAGCAGGTCAGCGCTGTTCTGCACTACGTGTGCTTTACATCCAAGAAGACATAGCAGACCGCGTGGTTGGATTGATTCACGGTGCAATGGACGAGCTGAGTGTTGGCATTCCACACCTTCATAAAACCGATGTTGGCCCTGTTATCGACCAAAACGCGAAACAGAAGCTAATGGCGCACTTAGAAAACATGACCAATACCCAGAAGAAGGTGGCTCAACTTTCTCTAGGTAGTGATTGTGAACATGGTGATTTTGTTCCACCAAGTGCTTTTGAAATTGATGACATCAGCTGCTTGAAAGAAGAACAGTTTGGCCCAGTGCTACACATTGTTCGCTTCAAAGCGAGTGAGCTAGCGCAAGTGGTAGACCAAATCAACCAAACGGGCTTTGGCTTAACCATGGGTATCCACAGCCGTAACGAGACAACTTACCGTTGGATCGAAAAACACGTTCGTGTGGGTAACTGCTACATTAACCGTGATCAAGTGGGCGCCGTTGTTGGTGTTCAACCATTTGGTGGTCAAGGTTTGTCAGGTACTGGCCCTAAAGCGGGTGGTCCTCACTACCTATACCGCTTTACTGATGTTCATTTCTCTCAATCACAAGACAAGGCATAAGGAGCATTATCATGGTTCATCAAGTGACAGGTTTTTCTGATGCTTTGCTAGCGTGGGAACAATGGAACCTTACCGACTTTGATTACAAGAGTGCTCAGGTACTTGCGCTTAAATCAGAGATCGAAAGTCAGTCTTCGCCTTTGGCGATGGTGGCGACTTATCATCTAGAGCAAGCGTCTGCGCTGCTTTCTGAACATCACCTAATGGCAGGTCCTACGGGCGAAACCAATGAGTTGTATGCCGCTGGTCGCGGTGTGGCTTTGGTGATTGTTGATGATTGCGAAGAGAAAGTGCCAGCGCTGCAAACTGCAATGGCTTTGATTACTGCTGCGCTATTGGCAGGTAACAGTGTTCAATTGTGCAGTGATGATGTGCAGTTCAATACCTTAGTTGCAGACGCAGCTAAGTCGGCGAACTTGCCAACTAACTTGGTGCAAGTTGCCTCGTATGATGCTGCTCAACAGTTGTTGTCTTGCGATGAACGTAGCGTGGGTTACGTAGGTAACTCGCAAACGGCACAAGCTATCAATTTACAGCTTGCTAAGCGTGACGGTGCAATCGTCGGTTTAGTAGCTGAAACGGATCTGGTGACAATGAATGTTGCTAATGATCCACACCTATCGCTGCGCTTCATTACCGAGCGTACGCGAACTATAAATATAACAGCCGTGGGCGGTAACGCGACCTTGCTCGAACTTGGAAGCGAAGCTCACTAACCTTCAGTAAAATTGGCTCTAAGCACTTTTGGTTTTTTCCATTGTTGGGTTTTCTCCATCTTTGGATTTAATTCATAGTGCATTGGAGCCTCAATACCTAACTCAATGCACTCGCTTGCCTTTACGGTGAGTGTCTTGCATTGAATTAGGCATGGAAGGCTTTCTACAAAATGAGGACTATCAAATGATAGAAAACAGTTTTGCAATAACGACGACGTTCATTGCGTATCTAATTATGATGCTAGCGATCGGTGTTATTGCTTACAAACGTACATCTAACTCAACAGACTACTTCCTAGGTGGTCGTTCGTTAGGCCCATGGCCTGCTGCACTTTCTGCTGGCGCATCAGACATGAGTGGTTGGTTGCTACTTGGCCTGCCAGGTTACGCTTACGCTGCTGGCTTTGAAGCATTTTGGCTTGCTGGTGGTCTACTTGTTGGTACTTGGGCAAACTGGTTAATCAGTGCAAAACGTCTACGTACTTACAGCATTACGACTGAATCACTGACGCTGCCTGAGTTCCTATCTCGTCGTTTCAATGATAATTCTAAGCTGATCCAAACAATTTCTGCTTTCTTTATCCTTTTATTCTTCCTTTTCTACACAAGTTCAGGCTTGGTAGCAGGTGGTAAATTGTTTGAAACGGTATTCGGCCTTGATTACACAACAGCGGTAATTATCGGTACAGTCTGTGTAGTTTCGTACACTCTGTTTGGTGGTTTCCTAGCGGTATCTTGGACTGACTTGGTTCAAGGTCTACTCATGTCTGCAGCGCTATTGATTGTACCAATCGCGGCAATGAACGGTGGCCTAGGTCAGCTTTCTAGCGACCTACACAACATCAACCCAGAGCTGCTAACGCTATGGAATGATGCGAAGGGTGAACCACTGTCTGCTATTGCGATCATCTCACTAGCGGCATGGGGTTTGGGTTACTTCGGTCAACCACACATCCTTGCGCGTTTCAAAGCAACACGTAGTAATAAAGACCTGACAACAGCGCGCCGCATTGCCGTTATCTGGACTGCACTGTCTATGATTGGTGCAATGCTTGTGGGTCTTGTTGGTCTAATCTATGTGACGAACTCTGGCGCACCTAAGCTAGACGATGGCGAGAAGATCTTCATGCTTCTTGTGAACGCGATGTTCCACCCAGTAATCGCCGGCATCCTACTTGCTGCCATTCTAGCGGCAATCATGAGTACTGCGGATTCACAACTTCTTGTTTCTTCATCTGCAATGGCAGAAGACCTGTATAAGCAAGTTTTGAAGAAAGACGCAACGTCAGAAGAGATCGTTCGTGTAGGCCGTTTCGCGGTTATTCTAATTTCTCTTGTTGCTCTTGTTCTGGCGATGACACCAGACAGCTCAGTACTTGGCCTTGTATCTTACGCATGGGCTGGTTTTGGTGCTGCATTCGGTCCTGCAATCGTATTAAGCCTATACTGGTCTCGTATGAACCGTAACGGCGCTCTTGCGGGTATCGTGGTTGGTGGTGTTACGATTGTACTTTGGAAGCAGTTCACGGGCGGTTGGTTCGATGTTTACGAAATCGTACCGGGAATCATCCTATCGACGCTTTCTATCGTTATTGTGAGTCTAATGACTGGTGAGCCAGAAGACGAAGTGAAAAAGCAACACGCTGAGTTCAAGAAGAACCTAGTTGAGCTAGACTAATTTACATTGTAAAACATATGTGAATTAGCAAAGAACATTAGCTAAAAAGCAATTGTAAAAAGAAATTGAAAAATAAAAGTAATAGAGTCACTTCGGTGGCTCTATTTTTTTATGTGGGCACTACCTTTGTCTTATAAAAAACCAGTAGGATACAGAAGAAGCACGGCTGTTATGAGGTTTACAATGTAAATCGAAACCAAATGATAGAAGGGAAATAAATAGAAGATAAAGGCTTTTCATAGCGCTTGATGTCAAAAAATAACCGATAAAATGGCTATTTTTTGAACTTGGCGCTCACTTTTGTTATTAGCTCGGTGAATTATTACACTGAATTGGACATCATGTGTCAATTATCAGTAACCACTAAAGACCTATAGGACAAAGGTATGCCTGATCTCTATTGCAAAGGATGTAAAAAAACAACACTACATAAGTCTATAATGAAACGTTGTGAATCTGAGCCTGAGACAACCTCTGGCCGTATGATGCAATGGACGTCAAAGCTATTTAGTGGAAACCTGTACTACGACATGGAAACTCAACACTTCTGTCGAACGTGTAACTGTCGTTGTGAAACAGGAACTGCAGTTCCCCAAGTTGGTCTGGCTTAGATTGTAGTAAGTGCTTACTAACTTAGATTTAAAAACCTCCCTAATGGAGGTTTTTTCGTTTTTTATGCCGCTTTTAGTGAAGGTTCTGCCTCGACGACATTACCATCAATCTTAACTTCCCAGCCATAGTTTGAGTATTCACTTGCGAGTGCTTGGGCAACATCTTTTGATACCGTTACGTGTGTCCATGAACCGATTCCGTAAGGTTTATATGCGAGTTCTTGCGTTTTCATAATAGAGTCATCCTTTCTCTTTGAGAATTCTATTATTCACTTTGGCCTATATCCTTTCTTTCGTTTCTGGCTCAACTTATTTGTTAATCGGGTCATTTCTATAATAATTTGTTAATAACTGGAGTTTGATTTATAAGGGTTGTTATCGCTCCGTTCGGTTTTATATTTAACGTGAATAGGAATGGTCTATTTAGTTTTCTAAATGTGTGAGCAAGGTTTTCTTCGATTGCTCTTAGTATGGAATATACTGAGCGCAATCTAGAATGTTTAAGGAATATTATGTCTCAGCATCAACTCGATCGTATCGATAAAGAGATACTAAGAATTCTGCATATGAAAGGCCGTTTGCCCGTTGTTGAACTAGCGAAACAGGTCAACCTAACAACTTCACCTTGCTCTGATAGGTTGAAGCGATTGGAAAAAGTGGGCTACATCACTGGTTATCATGCTGAGCTTTGTTCAGAAAAGTTGGGGCTCGATGTCCAAGTGTTTATCCATATTCGCCTCGATCAAACCAGTTTTTCAATTTTTGATAAATTTGCCCAAGCGGTTGAAATGATGCCTGAAGTCGAAGAGTGCTATTCGCTGTCGGGGGATTTTGACACCATGATCAAGGTTCGAGTAAAAGACATGAAGGCGTAC
This sequence comes from Vibrio sp. FF145, assembly GCF_041439075.1. NCBI lineage: Bacteria > Pseudomonadati > Pseudomonadota > Gammaproteobacteria > Vibrionales > Vibrionaceae > Vibrio > Vibrio sp. FF145. The sequence continues at coordinate 141,975 of NZ_JBGONH010000003.1, read as the reverse complement.
CAAGCGTTTATGGCAACGAAATTGGGTACCCTGCCAGGTGTGATTCAGACACGCAGCGAAGTGGTGATTGAAGAACACAAGAAGGGCTTTGGTGTTAACCCTGAGTTGTTGGCCACCATAAAATAGTGACCGGCTTTGCCTTACCAAGGTTATTTAGATATAAAAAATGGAAGCCAATAAGCTTCCATTTTTGTTGAACGTCAGATAAAGAGCAATCGGATAAACTTCTCCGCCTTACAGCGTAATTGCGGCAGAGATTAAACCAATCACACCGCCGAATACCCCACCCCAAACGACCAACCAACCAAGGTGTTTCTTGATCATGGTCTGAACCATCTCTTTAACCAGTTTTGGTGTCAGTTCATTCAAGCGCTGATCGATGATCGCTTCAATGTTCTCTTTGATTTCATCCATCATCGCAGGTGATTCAAGTTCATCCTTGATGGCATTTTTTACCGAATCACTCTTGCTGATTTCAATCACAGACTCTTGCATCTTCTCAACAAATGGCGCCTTCATTGGCTGTAGTGCTTCTGTGCCACCAACCATCGCCAACATGCCACCAAACTGTGAGTTTTCGATAACATGAACCAGTGAATCGAATGCTGGGTTAAAGTCGATCTTTTTAATTACGGGCTCTAGATTGAGCGATTTTCCGGTCATCTCACTGCTAAGGAAGCGGTCGATGTTACTTTCAGTAAAGAACTGTTCCATCATTAGTTGCTTGATTGCAGCCTTGAACTCTTCAAAGCGTGCTGGAATAACACCAGAACCGTATAAGCCGGGTACTTTTTCGAACAACATGTGAATCGCAAGCCAGTTGGTGATAGCACCAGAAAAGGCGAATAGGCCTGCATAAAGCAAGTATTGGTTTGCTGTCGCATAGCCGCCAGCAAGCAGTGCTAACGCAATAACGTTAGTTAAGACACTTTTGTTCATGGTTGATCTCTAGAAAGAATACTGCGCGCATTTTAAGAAAAAAACGCCAAGAAAAAAACAAAAGGATCGATGAAGTTTAAGAACCAATGAAAACAGACGAGAAAGGGCGAAGAATAACAGACATAAAAAAGGCTAGCCTCCCCCCGAAGTCTAGCCTTATTCCAGAACGCGCAAGCGAAGCGTCATTGCTGTTAATGTCATTATATGATTACGACATAACATTCTGCCATGTGTAATTTACCGCCAATTAACATTTTGGTGTGAATTACGCCGCACTTTTAAAATGGAATATAAATTAAGCGCTCGTTGTCTGTTCAAGATCATCACCAATAAAGCCACCAGTCTGGTGATTCCACAATTGAGCATAGATGCCATTTTGTGTAATCAGCTCTTGGTGCGTGCCTTCTTCGACGATATTACCTTGGTCGAGTACGATCAAACGGTCCATTGCTGCAATCGTCGATAGACGGTGTGCAATCGCTATAACCGTTTTGCCTTCCATTAGTTCAATCAAGCTCTCTTGTATCGCAGCTTCAACCTCTGAATCGAGAGCTGATGTTGCTTCATCTAGAACCAACAGCGGAGCATTCTTCAGAAGTACACGTGAGATAGCGACACGTTGACGCTGACCACCAGAAAGCTTGACGCCACGTTCACCTACTTGAGCATCGTAGCCAACATTACCAAACGGGTCAGTTAGGGTTTCGATAAACTCATGAGCGTGTGCCTGTTGGGTTGCGGCATACACTTCTTCATCTGATGCTTCTGGTCGACCGTAAAGAATGTTGTCTTTGATCGAACGGTGCAGCAGTGAGGTATCTTGAGTCACCATACCTATGTTGCTACGCAGAGAATCTTGAGTAACGCTCGAGATCTCTTGGTCATCAATCAGGATGCGACCACTTTCTACATCGTGGAAACGCAGCAGTAAGTTAACTAGGGTCGATTTACCTGCACCTGAACGGCCAACCAAGCCGACTTTTTCACCCGGTTTGATGTTGAGGTTTAGGTTGTTAATCACACCCTTATTCTCACCGTAGTTAAAGCTCACGTTGTCGAAGTTGATACCGCCTTGTGGAACGTCCAAAGGTTTCGCATCTTTTTTGTCTTCGATAGCAATGGGCTTAGACAGTGTTTTAATACCATCAATCACGGTACCTAGGTTTTCAAACAGACCACCTATTTCCCACATGATCCATTTCGACATGCCGTTAATACGCAGAGCTAAGCTGACCGCAATCGCAATTGCACCTACGGTGATCGCGTTATCTAGCCATAGGTAGATAGAGATACCGGCAATGCTGAACACCAACAAGTAGTTAGCGAATTCAACGCAGATGTTGAAGCCAGTAACCAAGCGCATTTGGCGATGGACTGTGTCTAGGAAGCCTTCCATCCCTTCTTCTGCGTACTCGGTTTCTCTTTTACTATGAGAGAAAAGTTTGACCGTAGCGATGTTGGTGTAGCTATCCACAATGCGACCCGTCATCAACGAGCGAGCATCCGCTTGTTCTGAAGACACGTCTTTCAGCTTTGGTACGAAGTGCAGTTGAATGCCAACGTAAATGAACAACCAAATCAACATTGGAGCCATTAAGCGCCAATCCGATTCAGCGAGCATGAACAGCATCGCTGTAAAGTAAACCGTCACGTAAACAAACACATCGACCATTTTGGTCACGGTTTCACGTACCGCGAGCGAGGTTTGCATCACTTTGGTGGCAACACGCCCGGCAAAGTCATCTTGATAGAACGACAAACTTTGCTTCAAAAGGTAGCGGTGAGCTAACCAACGAATCGACATTGGATAGTTGCCTAGCAAAGTTTGGTGAAGCAATAGCGAATAAACACTGATCAAGATTGGCATCACGACCAACAGCAGAACGCCGAGCCCCATCAGTGTCGACTCGTTGTCTGCTAAGAAAGTGTCCGGGTTGCTGGTTGATAGCCAGTCAACCAGTTGACCCATGTAACCGAACAGCGCAACTTCGATGATCGCGATGGTCATGCTCATCAATCCGAGCAAGATCAACGGCTTTTCAAAACCTCGTGTGTAATGGCGGCAGAATGCCAGTATTCCAGTAGGAGGTTGTATCGGCTCTCCCTTTGGAAAGGCTTCAGTAAAGCCTTCAAATTTCTTGTACATAGTTTTCCCTTTATAAGCTACTGCATCTTTGATGCTAGAGCATCGTGATGTGCAGCTTTGTTTTTATAGTCTTGATTTGAATTTTTCAGTTTTAGTTTGAAATTATATAAGTGCCAACGCGTTCTTATAAGTATTAAGCCATTCGATAGATTTTTGTTTAGTTCTTATGTAAGTACTTGGTTTAAGCGACACAGAACACTTCCAAAGAGTGTCTTTCATGAAGCTAATTTTAGATTGAATTAGACAGGAAAAGTTAAGCTTATTTCAAACGTAATTGATGGTTATGCAACGGTGATAATCCTAACGTTAAATGGATTAAATTGTAATCAAAACTCGTGTGGAGTTGAAAAATGAAATGAGAATATTTATCCAGTAAATTCTTTAACGAATATGCATACAGTTGGTTCTTTCTGATGTGCTGTTATCTTGCAGTAAAAATTACCGACTAATCTAAAATCCGCAGTAATTACTTGGGATAAATATTCAAATCATTGTGATTTTCAGTGAATTTTGTCGTAACAAGTTGTTTACAATTCTGAGGTAAATAAAAGATAGGGACGGTTAAAATGTTAAACCTACACAAAAAATCACTGCATATTACTAATGTTCAAAACGCAAATTGCGTTGTTATGGTGCCGCCAAAAGAATTTAAATTTAACGAAGAAACAGCCCGTGATAACGAGTTTCAGCACAGAGTCGATCTGACTGAAGCTGAGGTAAAGTTAGAAACGATGGCCGAGTTTAAGGCTATGGTGGTTTCGCTACGTAAAGAAGGTGTGCAAGTTGTAGAGTTTGATTATCCGGAACTGGGTGTTGAAACCCCTGACGCAGTGTTCCCAAACAACTGGTTCAGTACTTGTAGTGATGGAAGCCTATTCACTTTCCCTATGGCGTGTGAAAACCGTCAAAATGAAGTTAAGCCGAATGCACTTATTGAAGCGTTGGAAGCGTCTGGTCGCATTGTTAATCACAGTGAGTCTATGGAGTCGTACGTTGCTCAAGGTTCTTATCTAGAGAGCACTGGCGTGATGGTGATCGACCATATCAACAAGACCATTTATGCTGCGCTTTCACAACGTTGTGACCGCGAAGTATTGGAAGATTACGCGAAGCGCATTGGCTATTCTCGCGTGGTCTCGTTCCAAACGGCATTACCGTCTGGTCAACCGATTTACCATACCAATGTGATGATGGCGATTGGTGATAACTTCTGCGTGATCTGTGATGAAGTGATCCCAGAGTTTGAGCGCCGCTTTGTTGTGAAGTCTCTTGCTAAAGACAAGCAAGTTATCTCTATCTCAATCGAACAGATGAATCGTTTTTGTGGCAACATCCTTCAGCTTGAAACTGTGAATGGCGACAAGGTGATCGCGATGTCTCAATCGGCTTATGATGCGTTTTCTCCAGCTCAGTTAGCTCAGCTTTCGACACACGGTAAGCTACTACCATTTAACGTGAAAACGATCGAAGACATCGGCGGTGGTTCGGTGCGATGCATGTTGGGCGAGGTGTTCTTACCAACCCGAGTGAATCGTCTGTAGCAAGTATAGAAAGTATAGCAAGCGCTCATTTCCAGTAATGGATCTTCGAATACCACTCTTATCGCAGAGTGGTATTTTTGTTTTTATCTATCACAAATAAGAGAACAAGAGCTCGATACAGGAGTCAACGTACAAAAGTTAACGAAAAACAGCTACTGAACAAAGCTATGAAGCGTCCTTAAAAGCTCTGTGTTCAATGAACTGAGCCGACAGTGTTACGACTTCCTTGGAGTAGACAAGCGCTGTGTGGTTGAGTTTGAGGGCGTAAGTATCAGTGGCTCCTCTCAGGTTGGCGTCTTCGAGAGTGACCGTACCATCCCCTGGGTTTCTTCCCAGAACAATCCGTCCTACTCCGGCGTCGTAGGTACCCGTAATTACGCCAATCGGCACATCAATATCGTAGTCACCCAAGCCATCGCTTAAAATCATTTTGCTCGAACCAAATATAAATCCAAGCCCATGATTAGACAGTGTTTTGGCGATGGTTGCCCCATTGTGCGGAGTGCCTGCTGTAATAATGCAGGTGTCGGCGAAGTGTGGTTGGTAGAATTTAAAGTAATGACGAATCAGCAAGCCACCCAGTGAGTGACCGAAAAAATAGACCTCATCATACTCATTAAAACGAGCATTCACGAAACGATTGAGACGTTTGGCTGCAGAAGGGAAACGCAGCGAGTTGTAGGCAAACTTGTGCGTTGTAAAGCCGCGTTTTTTGAAGTTTCTATCCAGATATTGCATGATCAACGCAGGCATATATAGACCATGAATTAAAACTATATGTTTGTTTTTATTATTCATTTTTGTCCTCCGTCTGATGATGCCCCCAGTATATTTAGTCGCAAATCTAAACTCAATAAAACTTGCGGCTAATGGGACACAAAAGACAGAGCCTTCGCTATAGAAAGAATGTGCGTTATAGACAAAGAGTGGGTTACTCTGATCTCACTCCTCCATACACATCAATCGTTAACCCACCTTGTTTGGCATAGGTATTCGGTGTTAGGCCTGTTACCTTATTGAAGCTTCACTTTTTGCTTCAGGTTCAACCAAAACCTTTATCACGCCTTTTTGTAAAATCAGGTTGTTGGGGTAGGTGATAATGTTACCCGAACTGTGTCGAAGAATAACGTGGAACATGGTGATATCGATGATCACACCGCTGATGTCTTCGTCTTTCTCCGCGACTCTTACTCTGTCGCCAATGCGATAAGGGAAGACAAAAAATATTAGTACGCTGGCTGTGAGGTTACTTAGAATGGACCATTGCGCGAATAAAGCGACACCCAGCACCGCAAATATGGATGATAAGAACAGCGAAATATCACCAAAACCCAAGTTAAGAACAATCGTAAACACAGCGATGAAGAGTAGAAACAGAACAATATTGAAACACTTAATCACGAACTGCTTTCGCTTCAATTCGACACGCTTATTTTCCGCTAATGTTTCTATCCAGTTCTTACCTAAGCGTTTGATCACCCAATACACAGTGATAAGAAGTAAACCTAAAACTACTTGTCTAAGCCACATATTGGATTGCAAAAACTCAACCATTAAATAAACCTCAATTTTTTCAAAATAATGACCTCTGCCGCTATGACTACGAGCAGCCCAACGCAAAATAGTGGGAATGCTATTGGGTTATCTGTTCCGGGTATCCCCGCGATATTGACACCCAGTAAACCGGTGAAAAACCCAGCAGGGAGGAAAATACCTGCAATGATAGAAAATAGGTACGTATTTCTATTCATTTTTTCAGCTTGTTGCTGACTTAGGCTCGCTAAAAATACATTAATTTGTTCGATGTAAAACTCAACAGACTCGTTAATTCTCAGGATGGTATCAAGGCTGTTCTTTATATGACTGTTGTGATTACTCAATGGTGCAGGTAGGTCACTCATTAAATCTTCAAAAACGTATTTCTGTGGCTTCAAATAACGCCTTAGTCTGAGTAGCCTTGAATGTAGAGCGTTAATGGATCTTATGTCGATATTGGAGTTAGATTCTAACTCGTCAATTAATAGTTCGACGGGTGCTAGGAAGGTTGAAATACTGTGGTTGATTCCACGGATCATGCCCAACAACACATCAGGTAATGATGTGGGGCCTTGGTTTTGAATGAGATCAGACATCAGATTACTGACCGCTTTTGAAGGAACTTTACGTGTCGATATTAAAGTGCCTTTGTACCATAAGATGCGTAGGCTAAGCATGTCGTCAGGGTTAGCACCTTCGTTTAGATTAATGCCTCGCAGAATCATCAAAAAACAGTCGTGTCCAAACTGTTCGAACCGAGGGCGGGTGTCATCGGTGAGTAATGAATCGATGATGGCATTTGGAACCGTATTACTGTGGAGCCATTCTCTCAAACCGTCAGCATCTCTTTGGCAGTGATACCAAGTTGATTGCTCGAATGAGGCTGGGCTGGTGGTGTGTTCATGTGCCACACCCTCAGAAAATTGCCAGCTTGAAATTATGAAAGCGTCCATTCATTTGTCCTTAATGATATGACATAAACATTGATATTAGGCGCCATTCAGGCGCGGTATTGAACTGAGCTAATCTTGGTAAGTTTAATGAGCGATGTGAGTGAGATAAAGTCTAATAAGACAGGTTGGTCTTTGGAGCACGACGGACTCTTCCATTATTGTTTCTATTAAATGTAGCTCATTGTTTCGTCGTTATAAATTAGCACTCTGGCTCCATGTTAGCGACGAAAAAAAAGAAAAGACCGAGGTCTTTTCTTTTTAGGGGAAGTTGAGGAGAGCTTATTCAGGCAACTCGAGTTTTCCGATGGTTTACATAAGCAAAAACACTACCGACACGCAGCAAAAATATCTTGGCTCGCTCGGTATTCTTTAGTTTGCACGTCCATCAGGCCAAGCAAGGAGTCGAACAGGTTATCGTGAGAAAAGCTCTGCTCTTTCCCCGCCTTTCTTAAGCAGGTCTCGCTTATCCCTTTCTGCGCAGCAAAACCATCAGACATCCATAGGATCATCGGTACGTGGGTTTGTTCTTTTGGTGCCAGCGAGTAGGGCATGCCGTGAAGATACACGCCATTCTCCCCTAAAGACTCTCCGTGATCCGAGATATACATCAGTGCGACATTGTACTTGTCGGTCAGTTTCTCCAGTTTCCGAATCGCCTGTGAGAGAAAGAAATCCGTGTACAAGATGGTGTTGTCGTAGGTGTTAACCACTTGCTCTTTGGTGCAGTTTTCAATGTCTGCACGAGCGCAGTCAGGCGTAAATTTCTTATGTTCTTCTGGATAACGCTCAAAGTACGTTGGGCCGTGAGACCCCGAAATATGATAGAAAATGATGCTATCTTGTTTAAGATCTTGAGTATCTTGTTCGAAGTTCTCTAGCATGGCTGTGTCATAGCATACGTCGTTATTACAGAATGGATCGCTGTCCTTTGCGACGAGCGTCATCTCTTTGATTCGGTGTGCGACCGTCTTGTCTCCCCCATCATGCTCTCGCCAGATAGAGTGAATGCCCGCGCGGTTCATAATGTCGACCACGTTATCTTGGTTGTAGGCTTTGTCGCGATCGTAGTTGCTGCGATTCATGTTCGAGAACATACATGGCACAGAAACCGCGGTGGCTGTTCCGCACGACTGAACATCAGAGAAAAATATCGGGTTGTAAGGCTTGGTATGAGCGTTGGTTTCTCTCTCATAGCCATGATATTGGTAGTTGTACACGCGTGCGGTTTCACCAAGAACAAACACTAATAATGTTGGTTTGGTTGCCGCTTTGGCTTGTGCTGTTTGCTTCGCATCTAACCCTAACTCTTGATAAGGGATGGGCTGTTTTATGTAGGTGTTATTGATATATTTAACCGTTGATGACACATACTCGGTCGGGATGATCATCTTTTTGATGTGCGAATGATTACGACCAATCGATACGTAATCTTTGTAGAAAAGCCCGGCAATAATGGCAATGACGATCAAGGAGGAGAGCAGCCCAATCGATTTCCAGACAAAGAAATCTTTCCAAGATTCTTTTTCAAGTTTGGTGAACAACAGGATGATCGATGGAATACCGCCCATGGCAAGTAACCATAAGATGGAGTGGGTACTTACATAGCTTGCTGCTTCACCACTATTGGTCTCAAACACATTCTCTATCATCCCGTAGTCGACGAATATGCCGTAATTGAACATGCTGTAGCTGACTAAGGTTGAGGTGATCAGTAATAAGATGAAAAACGGTTTGGAGAATATCGGCCAATTAAAGACTTGGAAGATGAAATTAAAAGCAGCAAGGAAGAAGATCGGGATGGATATAAGAAACGCGACACTTTCAGACTTTGATGCCTGAACAATACTAAACAGTTCTAGGGAGAGAGGGATGTTGATGATAAGCAGATAATACACAGCCAACACAAAGGGCAGCTTGTTTATCGACATGTTTAAGCTTGGTAGATTCATAGGTCTTTTTTCCTGCGTATCTTATCTCTTTATTTTAGTCTCCCTATCAAGAAAGCTCTAATATCAACGCATAAAGATCGAGAAGTGATGGTGAGTGATAACCGGCTAAAGTGAAATGACTCGATAGGGTGTATAGATACAAAAATTCACTTTACTGTGCTGCCTTATCATAGGGCAGAGTAGCAAAGTGAATTTGAGTTATTTACTTACAACGTGGCCGTGAGGAACACATTAGAAGTTGTATGAACCACCGAAGCTAACACTGTTGAATGCTAGTGTGTGGTCATCGTTTTTGAGAGAACCTTGATAGGAATAGTCATCAACACTCACCGCGTCAGCTTGTGAAATAAGGCGAAGTGTTAAGTGTTCAATCGGCGTGTATTCAACACCGACGCCAAAGTGGAAGCCAGTACCGCTGTCGTCCCCATAGTTTGCTGCTTGGTTCGCGTGAAGGTCAACAGAGCTTAAACCAGCCAACACGAATGGACGAATAGTGTTGTCAAACGTATAACCGATATTCGCTGATGCGGAAATAGAGGTTGGCGAGAGTTTTTCTGCGCCATTTTTGTAATCTGCATAATCGTTGTAGCCAAGCTCTACGCCAACAATACGGTTGAATTGGTAACCACCGTATAGGTTATAACCCATACCATCTGAATCTAAATTACCGTGACCATCTGTATCGGAGTCTTGATAGACACTAAGTCCACCACCTACATACGCGCCACCATCTGTGCTTGCTGCAAAAGTTGGAAGTGAAACTAAACCGATTAAGCCGAGTGCTAATACTGATTTTTTCATGATAATACCTTGTTTACTCATCCTGTGATGTAAATCACGGTATCGCTGACGAATGATTTATAAAACCCTCACAAATGAAACCTATTTTTTCATTGATAAAGTGACTATCTGTAGCCCTTGATTTATCAAGAGGTAAGGTCATATTTGTTGGTTATATTCTTTATAAATAAAATCCACATATTGACAAAAGGTTAAATTTGCTAAATAAAACGATGTTTTTTAAGGTTAAAGAGAGTTCGGGTTTATCTAACTAATTGAAAAATAAAACATAACAAACATTGTATTTATTCTATTGTAGTATTTGTTGCGGTGTTTGTTGAAAGCAAAGCAGTACGCTGATTCTAATCATGACAAGGAGAGTTGGATGTTAAACCGAGCAAACACAGGTTTGGTGGTTGTGGACGTACAAGGCAAGCTCGCACGCCTTGTTGATGAGAGCGATACGCTGATTGCTAATTGCGGAAAGTTAGCTCAAGGAGCGCAGGTTTTGGGTCTGTCAATTATTCGTTTGGAACAGAATCCAGAGAAGCTAGGTGCTACAGTCGACGAACTTAATGACTTGTTGAATGATGTAAAGCCGATACCTAAATTCACTTTCAATGCGTGTGATGAGCCCAAGTTTGTTGAGGCGGTTCAAGCCAAGGATGTAGAGACTTGGTTAGTGTGTGGTATTGAGGCTCATATTTGTGTTTATCAAACCGCAATGGGGTTGTTGGAACTTGGGTACAAGGTTCAGGTAGTTGGCGACTGTGTTAGCTCGCGAACGGCACTCAACAAGAATCTAGCAATCCGTCGACTAATGGATGCTGGTATCGAAATCACAGGATTGGAAATGAGCTTATACGAACTGGTAAAGGACTGCCGCGCGCGTGAATTTAAGCTCATTCTATCCTTGATTCGTTAATCACCGAGAGGCTGTCTATCGCCACCGCCTCGGTAGGAATCTAGCGCAACTTTCAAGCGACGCAGCTTGTCGCGCGAACGGTTCTTGTGATTGACCGCCATGCCCATAGAAAGCACATCCACTAACGCCAACATTGCGTAACGAGAAGCCGATGGTTTGTAGATAAAGTCGGTTTCCATATGCTTGATTGGCAACAAGATATCCGCAATTTTTGCTAGCGGTGTGTCTTGTGGGGTAATCGCGATGATCTTAAGGCCATACTGTTTCGCTAACTCGGCAGTTTCAGTGATCACTGGCGTAAAGCCTGTCGCGGAAATCATCACCATCACGTCATTGGCATCGGCTGTGGCGGCTACCATACGTGACATTAAGCCATCGTTGTACGACACCACTGGGTAGCCTAAACGAAACAGTCGATGCTGCAGCTCTTGAGAAGCAATGGTCGAACCGCCACCCATGCCGATAGCAATGATCTGTCTGGCGTTATGTAGCCAGTTCACTGCAGTTTCAACGTCTTGCTCTTTGAACAGAGTTCGGTTGATATCTAGGCTCTGCTTGATTGATTCGTAGATACCTTGATAACCCGTTTGGTCAACAGGTTCGAGGATAAAGCGCTGGCCAACGGTTAGCGTTTGAGCCAACTTAATCTTCATATCACGTACGTTGCTGCAGCCGATCGCCTTAGCAAAACGTGTGATGGTGGCTTCACTCACTTGAGCACCTTCGGCTAGCTCTGTGATGCTGGCATTAGCAGCAAAATCAATGTCATCCATGATCAGCTTGGCGACTTTCTTTTCTGCATCACGAAGAGCAGGAAAACGCTCTGTTATCTGTGAAATGATATCTACTTCTAAACTCAAGAATCCTGATCCTTTGTTGATGGGGCTATTTGCTAATACCTAGTCATTGGTCGCTAAAGCTTAGCCCCGTTAGTATATCTTATTGTTTCGTTGATTCTAGCTTATTGAAAAATCGACCTAGAAACAGGTTTCTACCCATTTGGTCACCTGATGTTCGTCATCGCTGATGGCAATGTAGCGCCATTTGTCGAAGGTTAAACACGGGTGTGAGGTCGAGAAAGCAATCATGTCGCCCACTTCAATCTCAGAAGAGCTGTCCGTTTCAACAAAGGTATGTTGATCCATCACGGCAGTAGAGGTTAAGCCTTTTACTGAGATAGCTTCACCATTGCGATAGCCGCGCTCGGCAATCGGTAAACCCGCATCAAAGGCCACATCACGCTTGCCTAGCCCAACCACTAACTTGGTTGGCTCAGGACGAGAGATAACATAAGCCCATACTTCAAGTGCCGATTCTAAATCACCACCCAATTCACACGCATAACCTTGGTTTGCTTGGGCACGTTGTAGCACTTTGCTTTGAGCGTCTAGGTAGATACCGGTGTCGTGAATCGCATAACAGCCCGGGCGGATGATCGCCAAGTAATCGGTTAGGTTCGCCAAACATTCTGCCACCACATCATACCAAGCCGAGCCTGCGCCAGTGATAATAGGTTGCCCTGTAATTAGACCATCTGATACGAGGCTTTCGACCGAAGTCAGTGCCTGTTTCAAGAAGGTGCGAATGTCTTGTTCTGCGTTGTCACCGTGAATCACACCCTCATACACCTCAATACCCGCCAGCGAAAGGGCAGGTGTGTCTTGGATGGTTTGAGCCAGTTCTAGAACTTCTTGTGGTGAACGACAACCACAACGGCCACCCGCTACACCAAATTCGATCAGTACTTTTAGTGTCTGTTTTGTATTAGAGAAATATTGGTTAAGTTGCTGCACGTTTACCGAAGAATCCACACAACAGTAAAAGTCGATATCAAACTCACTGATCAGCTGTTCAACGATCGCCATGTTGGTTTTACCCACCAATTGGTTAGCCATGATGATGCGTTTTGCACCCGCCATAGCGGCAACTTCTGCCTGTGCAGGCGTTGCTACTGTAATACCCCAAGCGCCATTTTCTAGTTGTTGGCGGAAAAAAGCAGGTGTCATTGATGTTTTGCCATGTGGCGACAATTTAACCTGATGGTGATCGGCGAATGATTGCATCCAATTCAGGTTATTGGTTAAGGCGGATTGTTTGATAATTGCTACCGGGAGCGAAATATCTTCATCAACCAGTCGGTAAATACCGTTCTCAGATTGTGATATTGCTCTCCCTTTTTGGCCTTTTTCAGTCAAGATAAAACTATCGTTTTGATACTTTATAACATCTTTATGTGCAGGGTTATGTTTCATTACTGATTCCTAACATGATTTAAGTTGTTGTTATTTAATGTTTAAATATATCCACAGTCTGTTTTGTGGTAGAAACTATCACACAAATTAAAATATTATGTGTGTTTTGTCACTGAAAATAATCGGCTGGATTCTTAATATAGCTCCATCAACACAGTGGATTGAGAGAGTGAAAAATGTTGTTCGATACGATAATTAAAAATGTAGAGGTGTTTGATGGCACCGGCGAACAATCGTTTTGTGCCGATGTAGCAATCCGAGATGGAAAAATAGCCGAAATTGGTCAAATCGATCACGAAGATTGTGGCCAGTTGGTTGAGGGAGCTGGCTTAGCATTGGCTCCTGGATTTATCGATGTACATACACATGACGATACCAACGTAATTCGTTACCCAGACTGCCTGCCTAAGATCAGCCAAGGTGTTACAACCGTGATTGTTGGTAACTGTGGTATCAGCGCATCACCAACCGTTTTGGCTGGTGACCCTCCTGACCCAATGAATCTTTTAGGTGCGCAGGCTGATTTTAAATACCCAACTTTCGCCGCGTATGCACAAGCGGTAGAGCAAGCTCAACCCGCAGTAAACGTTGCAGCATTAGTCGGCCATACCACATTGCGTAACCAAGTGATGGACGACCTGCAACGCACTGCAAGCGAAGACGAAATCGCAGCGATGCAAACCAACCTTGATTTGGCGATGGAACAAGGCGCATTAGGTTTGAGCTCAGGTTTGGCTTACGCAAGCGCTAAACAAGCGAATGCCAACGAAGTGATGCAGTTAGCGAAAGTGCTTTCTGGTCACGGCGGCATCTATACCACGCATATGCGTACCGAATTTGAAGAGATCTTAAGCGCGATGGAAGAGGCGTTTGAGACAGGACAATACGCGAAAGTGCCTGTTGTTATCTCCCACCTTAAATGTGCAGGTGCGGGGAACTGGGGTAGAACCGTTGAAGTGCTTGATTTGATAGATAAGGTTTCTGAGCACCAAGATGTGTCTTGCGACTGCTACCCATACTCTGCGAGTTCTTCGACACTAGATTTGAAACAAGTGACCGACGATTTCGACATCTTCATCACTTGGTCTGAAGCAAAACCAGAACACGCAGGCAAAACGCTGAAGCAGATTGCTGATGAAATGAACCTACCTCTGATGGACGCAGCTAAAGCGCTTCAACCAGCGGGCGCGGTTTACCACTGCATGGATGAGAACGACGTAAAGCGCGTATTGAAATACAAACTGACCATGGTCGGTTCAGACGGTTTACCTAATGACCCGCATCCACACCCAAGATTGTGGGGCACCTTCCCGAAAGTGCTAGGTCACTATTGCCGAGACGAAAAACTGTTCTCGTTGCCAGAAGCGATTCACAAGATGACCGGAATGTCGGCTCAGCGTTACAACTTAGCGGGCCGAGGCGAAGTTCGCTGTGGTGCCTTTGCCGATTTAGTTTTATTTGATCCAAAGAATATTAAAGACACAGCAACATTTGAAAATCCTATTTCAGTTGCTCAAGGAATAGAAAGTGTATTTGTAAATGGTGAGTTAACTTACCAGCAAGGAAAAGTAAGAAATAATCGTTCAGGCGTTTTTATTTACCGAAACTAGAATTTAAATTATTTATTAAATTCAGATGATTATAAAAACGGCGAATTAATTTAAATATATTGGAATAGAAACTGTTTTATCTATAAACCCAATATTATCTATAAATAAGTGGAGTTAAAAAATGACTATTAAACGTTACGGTGTTGAAGGCGGTACAGGTACAGGCGGACAACATTTACCATTTGCACGTGCAACTGAAGCAGGTGGTTTCCTATACGTTTCTGGCCAGACACCGATGACAGATGGTGAAGTGGTTGAGGGTGGCATTGTTGACCAGTCTCGCCTAGCGATCCAAAACTGTGTCGATATCATGACTGAAGCGGGCTACGGCCTAGAAGACGTAATGCACGTAAAGGTTGTGCTAACGGATTCTCGTTACTTCCAATCTTTTAATAAGGTATTCAAAGAGTTCTTCGGTGCTAACCCACCGGCTCGTATCTGCATGGTTTGCGACTTAGTTGTAGACGTGAAGGTTGAAGTAGATGTGACTTGCTACCGCGCCGATCGCGGATAGTAATAACCTAATCACAATTACCTACTTAGAGAGTATTAGGGGTTAGTCATCCCTGTTATTATCCTTTAATACTCTCACCCTACATTTATAAAAATTACTTTAATTAAAAAAGATAAAATCAATAAAGTAATTATATGAAATATAAAATGAATGAATCATAAATAAAGTTCAAGAATGAACTCAATATTTCACTGAGAGGTGTCAAATGAACAGCACACTTTTTCTTACAGGCTTCGGCGTGTACGTATGTTTTTTAATTTGGTTAGGCTGGTTTGTCTCGCGTAATCAAAAATCTGGCGAAGATTTCTTATTAGGTGGCCGTGGCCTACCTATGTTCTTAGTACTTGGTACAACAGTAGCGACGATGGTCGGTACGGGTTCAAGTATGGGTGCGGTTGGCTTCGGCTACGCAAATGGCTGGGCAGGTGCTCTGTACGGCATTGGTGGTGCGATAGGCATCCTATTACTTGCACTTTGGTTTGCTCCGGTTCGTAAACTGAACTTCATGACCATGAGTGAAGAGCTGGCTTACTATGTTGGCGCTAACCGCATCGTGAAAAACGTTGTAGGTGTACTGATCTTTGTCGCTTCAATTGGTTGGTTAGGCGCTCACATTCTGGGTGGTGGCATGTACTTAGCGTGGATTGCAGACATCGACCTCAACCTAGCGAAAATCATTATTGCTGCGGCATTCACTATTTACGTGGTGATCGGTGGTTACACAGCGGTTGTGTGGACCGATACCATTCAAGCGATCATTCTTTTTGCTGGCTTCATTTTGATGGCGGTAATGTCAGTTGATTACATCGGCGGCATGGATAACCTTTACGCTGCGATGGACCCTGCTGCTACAAGCTTTTTAGCAATCGATAAACAGGGCCTTCTGCCTGCTGTGTCTCTGGCTGTGGTTATCGGCGTGGGTGTACTGGCGACGCCTTCATTCCGTCAACGTATCTACTCGGGTAAAGACGTATCAACCGTTCGTCGCTCATTTGTTGCATCGGGTGTGTTGTACCTTTTCTTCTCAATCATCCCTGCAATCATCGGTATGGCAGCACATGCCATTGACCCATCATTGGATAACGCGAACTACTCGTTCCCTTATGTTGCTGCAACGGTTCTTCCGGTTGGCGTTGGCATGATTGTTCTTATCGCGGGTCTTTCTGCAACCATGTCGAGCGCAAGTTCAGATGCGATAGCAGGTGTTTCTATCCTACTTCGTGATGTTTACGTGATGTTCACTGGCCGCGTACCAAACAAAGAGTCAATGGTGAACTACTCTCGCTTGGCACTGATTGTGGTGATTGGTTTTGCACTGTTGTTCGCACTGACGTCAAACGACATCATTGGCTACATCACGAAAATGATTTCAACCGTAATGTCGGGCATGTTTGTGTGCGGTATGTTGGGTCGATTCTGGAAACGTTACAACTGGCAGGGTGCTCTTGCTACGTTAGTGGGTGCATCTGTGGCTTCATTTGTCGTAATGCTAAATGCAGACTACACGGCTTTCTGGGGCAACCCTGTGATTCCTTCTTGTCTAGTGGCTCTAACGGCGGGTGTGCTGGTAAGCCTATGTACTCCGGCTAATCAAGTAACACCAGAAATGGCGAAAGCAATCCTTGATGACGAGCGTGCTCTGATGGAAATGGAATTGTCAGACTCAGGTGTGCTTGAAGAAGACGCGTCTTCTCAACGTCCTGCAAATCAAACAAGCTAATCTAAAACGCTCCACAGCTAGTTAGTACAACAAATTCAGTACAACAAGTTGTGGAGTGGTTTAGCTAGCTCAGGCTCTGCTTCTCGGTAGGGCCTTCTTCCCCATTTATCTCTCTATTTTAGGATCTGCTATGCCTGCATCTTCTAACTTCAATATTGCTTTCTTTGGCGAGTGCATGGTCGAAATCAGCGGCTCTCCATTAACCAAAAAATTCGGTGGTGACACACTCAATACCGCACTTTACCTTTCTCGCTTAACTCAACATCAAAACCTCTCTGTTCATTACGCGACAGGTCTGGGCAGTGATGAGCTGTCTCAAAATATGATTGATAGCTGGCAGCTCGAAGGTATTCAAACCAATTTAGTTGAACGCATTGCGAACAAGCTTCCTGGACTCTACATGGTCGAAACCGACGAGACAGGCGAGCGACACTTTCACTACTGGCGCAACGATGCGGCAGTAAAATCTTACTTTCATGCTAATGACTTGAATAAGCTTGAAATCGCTCTGACAGAGAAGCAAGTCGACGCGGTTTACATCAGCGGTATCAGTATCGCGATCTTGGATGATGCCTCTCGCGAGCGTTTATTCAAAGCGATTAGCGTGTTCTCAAACCAAGGCGGTAAGGTGATTTTTGATAATAACTATCGCCCGCAACTTTGGATCACCGAGCAAGCTCGACATTGGTATGCCAAGTTACTGCCGCTGGTGGACATCGCCTTGATTACCGAAGACGACGATCTGCTTGTATGGGGTAACTCAGAGAGCGTTCAACAACGTTGTATCCGTTTGGGTTGCCAAGAGATCGTCATCAAACGTGGCTGCGAGCCATGCAAGATTGTTCAAGTTGAACAGGACAACATTGTTGAGAATTATGTCTCAGCGACTCGTGTTTCTAACGTGGTCGACACCTGCGCGGCGGGCGATTCATTCGCCGCGGGTTATTTAGCTGCGCGTCTTACTGGCGAGAGCGCCACCGACGCAGCCGAACTTGGCCACCAACTGGCTTCCATCGTTATTCAATACTCTGGCGCAATCATCCCCGTGAGCGCTATGAGCCAACTGATTAAAAAATAAAATAAAAAGCGGAATTATTATGTCTCAAGAAATGATCAACAAACTTAAGCAATTCAAAGTTATCCCTGTTATCCAAATCAACAAGGTTGAACACGCGATTCCACTGGCAAAAGTGTTGGTAGAAAATGGCCTACCAGTTGCTGAAGTCACATTCCGCACTGAAGCGGCAGCAGACGCGATTCGTGCGATGCGCGATGCGTATCCAGAAATGTGTATCGGTGCTGGCACAGTATTAACGCCAGCGCAGATCGACCTTGCGAAAGAGTCGGGCAGCGAATTCATCGTAGCTCCGGGTCTGAACCCAAACACCGTAAAACGCTGCCAAGAAATCGGCATGCCAATCGTTCCGGGCGTAAATAACCCAAGCCAAGTAGAGCAAGCGCTAGAGCTTGGCCTTAACTTCTTGAAGTTCTTCCCTGCAGAAGCGTCTGGCGGCATCAACATGGTGAAATCTCTGTTAGCGCCATACGTTGATGTGTCTTTAATGCCAACGGGCGGTATCGGTAAACACAACGTGAATGACTACTTAGCAGTGGATCGCGTGGTGTGCTGTGGTGGTACTTGGATGGTGTCGCCAAAGATGATCGAGAACGAGCAATGGGATGAGATTGCAGTATTGGTTCGTGAAGCGGTCGCTCTTGTTAACGAGCAATAAGTTTGTGAACTAGCGATAGCAAGCTTTCGAATTAGAGATAACGAGCAACAGCAGTGGTTGATGGTTCTGTTTTGTGAATTGCCTCCGATAAACAAAACAGAACCATATTTATATAGGAAAACTAATAATGAAAAAAACTATATTATCCCTATTGATTTCAGGTTCAGTAGTGTCCCCAATGGCGTTAGCAATGGCTCCAAATACCGATCTAAATTTAATGCCGTACCCACAAACGGTCGAGCTGCAAGCTGGGCAAGTGAAAGTAGATGGTAATTTTAAAGTTTACATCAAAGGCTTTAATTCTGATCGCGTTGAGTACACGGCGAAACGCTTTATTGATCGCCTTGAGCGTCAGACAGGTGTGCCGATTCTAAATTGGCAGGTTGATAGTGCAGATCAAGCGAACCTGATCATAGATATCGACGCAGCACCAAAGTCTGAAATACAAAATATCGACTCTGTAGAGTCCTACAAGATTACCACTCAGGGTGAACAAATCACGCTGAGCTCTCCAAGCCCATACGGCACGATTCACGGCATCGAAACCCTTTTACAGCTCGTTGAAACCACAGCGACTGGCTACCATATTCCTGCCGTCACGATTGTCGATGAGCCTCGTTTCCGCTGGCGTGGTGTTTCTTACGATACGTCACGTCACTTCATTGAATTCGATGTACTTATTCGTCAGTTAGATGCGATGGCGTCGGCGAAGATGAACGTATTCCATTGGCACTTCTGGGACGACCAAGGCATTCGCATTCAAACCGAATCATGGCCGCGTCTGTGGTCTGAAACCGCTGATGGTAATTACTACACCAAAGACCAAGTTCGCTACCTAGTTGAATACGCCCGTAATCTTGGTATTCGTGTTATCCCTGAGGTCTCTCTTCCGGGTCACTCTTCTGCCGTGGCTCATGCTTACCCGCGCCTGATGTCTGGCGGTGAAGGGCAAAACTACGAGCAAGAAAGAGGGTGGGGCGTGTTTGAACCACTGATGGATCCACTGAACCCTGAAGTCTATGAGATGCTTGGTGATGTGTTTGATGAAGTGACCGAGCTGTTCCCTGATGAGTACTTCCACATTGGTGGCGATGAGCCGAATTATGCACAGTGGAAAAACAACGAAAAGCACCAACAGTTCATTGAAGAAAACAATATCGATGGCGAGCGTGGTCTGCAGTCTTACCTCAATGTAAAAGTTGAGAAGATGCTTGAAGAGCGCGGTAAGAAGATGACGGGTTGGGATGAGATTTGGCATAAAGATCTGCCGACTTCGATCGTGATTCAAAGCTGGCAAGGGCACGACAGTATTGGCCGTGCGGCAAAAGAGGGCTACCCAGGTATTCTGTCTACCGGTTACTACCTAGATCAACCTCAGCCAACCAGCTACCACTATCGCAATGACCCAATGCCAAGTGGCATCACGGTTGACGATAAGCTGCACAGTGGCGAAAAGTTCGTGACGTATCAATGGGAGAAGCCACGTTCAAAAGGCGGCCCACGTAAGGGAACACTGACCATCATTGAAGCGAAAGACGGCACTTTCCGCGCATTCAGTGATTACAACGGTAAGTCTCGTGAAGAGATCTTCATCCTTGATTATGTGCCGGGCAAAACCTTTGTTGGCCACTTCGATAACTTCATGTCGTACACCGAATTCAACCTAAACCTGAATCCAAAGGGTTTTGCCGAAGGCAGTTACCAACTGGTCGGTAACGTGCGTTGGCCAACCACAGGTGAAGTGATTGCGAGCAGTGATGTTGAAGGCAGCGTGATTCCTGAACCTAATGGTGGTTACCCTGCAGAATTAACCGACAAAGAGAAAGATCTTATCCTAGGTGGTGAAATCACCATGTGGCTAGAAAACAAAGACAGCCACACGGTAGAAAACTATCTATGGCCGCGTAGTTACGCTATTGCGGAGCGTTTCTGGTCTGATGAAGAACTGACTGACGAGCGCAGCATGTACAAGCGCATGAAGGCAATGGACACATGGTCTGAAGTGTCGGTTGGCCTGCGTCACCATGCGGATGCTGACATGTTGTTAAAACGCATTGCCAAAGGGCAGGATATCCACGACCTGCGCGTGCTTGCCAAGTACACCGAGCCAGCACAATACTACGCGCGTAACTGGGAGAAGTGGAACTCTACTGAACCTAAGGGCACTTTATACAGCCAATACGAGCGTCTAAATCGCTTCGTGGATGCACTGCCAGTGGAAAGCTACGCTGTGTATGAAATGCAAGATTTGGTCAGTGAAGTCGCGACGGGTAATCAACAAGCGCTTGAGCAACTCGCTCAGCATTATCAGCAAGCAAAAGCGGCTGCACTCGCGGCTAAAACTGTCTTCGCAGGTAATGTGTCTTCGGTAGAGACTGTGGTAGTCGCAGAGAAAACGGCGGAAGTCGCAGACTTGGCGTTAACCTTGATTGCAAAAGCACAAGCGGGCGAAAAAGTTCGAGCATCAGATGCGAACGCCTACCAAGCGATACTGTTTGAATCAGCGAAGATCTACGACGAATCGATCATCGCGATTGTTCGCCCGACAGAGCTCTTGTTGAAGCAGTTAGCTGAGTAAGCCGTTAACGGATTAGCGAACAAGTTACACGCCAATCAGTGAATAAAAACCGCCCTCTGTGGGCGGTTTTTTAGTTTTAGCTTCTCAATTGGGTGTAATTTCTCGCCCAATATAAGCGACTACTCACTAACACTACTCTGTAGCGTTAACGTGAATGTCAGGCAGAAGCTTCCAAGACCAAACTTTTGGTGTCGTCAGTTGGTTCGTGGACAAATAACGACGAGTTAAGCTTTGCAGTAAACGCGTGCTTCTCGTGGTGTATAAATACCAAAAGTCACGGCTGCTAGTAAACCATTCACGAATGTCTCTTGAACTTCAACTTTAGCAACGTTGTCGATACCGTTACATACTTCAGCTGCATCAATTTGTTTTTTCTGTGCTAAACCGTTGATGAAGAAGTGGTGTGACTTTTCGGTTGTTGGGGCTGTTGCTTCGCTCTCTTGAGGGGCCATTACGAAAGTTTGTTGAGCGCAACCTGTTGCTACTAGCGATAGTGCCGCGATGATCAGTAGTTTTTTCATGTGTTTCTCCAGAGATAAAATTCAGCTCACGTCAGTAAGGGTGAACGAGTGTTGTATGGTTTGAAGGGGATATGTGGTCCCCTCCAGCTGATGTTGAACATTATTCCAGAGATGATTGGTCGTTACTGTATGAGTTTGTCAGTCGAATCGTTACATAGTGGAAAGGACATAGTGAATACGGCGCCCTTTAAAGTATTGCTTTGTGCGACTTGTACTGTTGCACCGTGTTGAACACAGATCTTCTTGACGATAGAAAGCCCTAGACCATGGCCACTCTTGGCTTTGTTACGCGCTTTATCTCCAACATAAAAAGGTTCGAATAGGCGAGAACGGTGCTCTTTTGCTACGCCATCACCATCGTCATGTACGGCGATTTTTAGCTTGTCTTGGTGCACGGTTGCTTCAATCGAGATTTGAGAACGCGCAAATTTCATCGCATTACGCACTAGGTTATCTAACGCGCGATTAAGCAGCATATCATCCGCCAATATCGTGCGGGATTGTTCTGGTAATGATAGATCAATACTAAACTCAGTTTCTTTGTTCCAACGGCTCATTGCATGATCGAGAAAGTCTCTTATCTCTAATGGCCGGTGTAAGTTCTCTAGATCACAACTGTCGAGTTTTGCGTAATATAGTAACTCATCGACCATTTTTTCCATCTCTTCTGTGTCTTCAACAATGCTCTCGATAGTATCTTGCTGCCCCTCGTTGAGTGGCGTGTCTTTGAGCATTTCAGCCTGCCATTGAATTCTAAATATCGGAGTTCGCAGTTCATGAGCTACCGCATTGGTGAGTGAACGATTACTCTCGATTAAGCTATGGATTCGATCGGCCATCAGATTAAAGGATTTATTTAAAGACCCTATTGCACTGCTGCCTGATGTTTCAGCTCGCGAAGAGAGGTCGCCTTCAGAAAAACGCAGGGTGGCATTCTCAAGTTTTTTAACTCGACGGAAAATAATCAAAAGATGACCTAGGCCGTATACGATGAAGCTCGCGATAAAGAATACCCAAATAAGGTCATCTTCGAGCTCTATTTTTTGTCGAACGAGCGTGTCGTCGTTGGGCAGGTAATGGTAGATGTTTTCACTGTTAGCTAAGCGAAACCATAACTCCCGATAGTCGTCGTGAAAAATAAATACGTTGGGGTTAGCAGTAAAGAACTCAGAAACTGGAGTCGGTACTTCATCATTCGATTTGAATGTGACGAGGGTATAGCGGGAGGTGTCAACAAACTGATTTATGGCTTGATGAGCGGCTTCGAGGCCCTGATTATTCGCTATGTTTTCTAGGAGCTGTTGGTGGGCCGTTGCTTCGTAATCTTGCAATATATATTCATAGTCGGTATTGAGCTGATAGACACAAATTTCGTAGGCGAGAAGACCAACAATAAAGCAAGTTAACAGCCCTAGTAGGGACTCCAAATAGATACGTCGCATAATCGCTCTCTTTCATTGCGCCCGTACTGAGCGCGGTTAATGCCAGGCGGTCGAAACAAATAAGTAACCTTTTCCGCGAATGGTTTGAATTTTCTCTGCTGGTGCTTTGTCGTCACCAAGTATTTTTCGCAAACGTACTACTTTGTTGTCAATCGTCCGGTCGATCCCGTCGTACTCGATCCCGCGCAGCGTTTGAGTTAAGTAATCACGTGACAGCGGGGTATCAGGGTTGGATGCTAACAGCCAAAGTAAATCAAACTCACTGTCTGTCAGTGATAAAACCGCGCCTGAAAGCTCACACTTTTTATAGGTGTTTTTCAGAATGAGTTGATCAAATTGAAGGGTGCCTGAGTCATCGACTGATGACGTATCGGTTTCCTGTCGGCGCAATAGTGACCGGACTCTTGCTAGCAGAACTCGTGGTTTTATTGGTTTAGTGACATAATCATCGGCCCCTGTCTCTAAACCAGCAACGTGATCAAAATCGTCATCGCTGGCGGTGAGCATTAAGATTCTACCTTTGAAGTGTGTACGTGTCTGTCGGCAGATTGTAAGCCCATCGGTTACAGGAAGCATCAAATCCAACAACACGATATCAGGCTGTTCGTCAAGGATGGTCTGTGCAGCATCACTGCCATCGTCTAACGCGGTGACCTCAAAATCTTGTGCTACAAAGTAATCCTTTAGCATTTGCTGAAGTTTTAAATCGTCTTCAACGATGATCATTTTAGGTTTTGTCATTCCGTTATCAGCCTTGTTGTGCGTTTAATTTGTTGAAATTACGTGAGTGCGTTTAATTTTGGCAGCTCCTGCTGTTGCATATTAATCACAAATGCGTCAAGAAGAAATTCCTGATGCGAATGATTAAACACTTTCCATGCTAGTTCAATGCCGATTTGTAATTTTTGCAGGGTTTTTCAGCAGGTTAAAAGTGGTGTTTTAGTCTGTTGGCGAAGAGGGCCGGAAATGAGAGCTCTTAATGTCGAGTTTTTAGTTTAATAACAGAAGAGGCAGCCATGAAGCATCTTTTTAAAGAGGTTTCATGGCTGGTTGGAACTTAATTGGATTTTAAGTCAAAAATTAAGGCCTACGGTTTGAACCTAAGCATGCGTATTTATGAGTTCCGAGTTATGATTTTTGGCAAACAGAACAAAATCGTCTAGTGGCATTGGTTTTGCGAAATAGAAGCCTTGTACTTCGTGACACCCTGCGTGGCCTAAAAATTCAAGTTGCTCTTTTTCTTCAATGCCTTCAGCAAGTACATTGAGTGAGAGTTCGGTTGCTAGCTTACAAATCATGCTCAAGATAGCTTGGTCATCGGTGTTGTTAAGTAAGTCCTTTACAAACTCTCGATCTATTTTCAGTCGATCTATAGGGAGTAGCTTCAAATAGCTAAGAGATGAATAACCAGTACCGAAATCATCTAACGCTATTTCAATGTTTAACTTCTTTAAGTCATTCAATACAGCCACGACCTTCGACACATCACCCAACATGGCACTTTCTGTTACTTCTAATTCCAGTAAACTCGGAGAAAGGCCAGTTTTTTCTAAGGTTAGTTGTGTCAGATCTAAAATGTTCTGTTCCGAAAACTGAATGCTCGAAATATTAACGGCAACCTTTACACCTGCAAGCGCTTTATGATTCTGCCACTGTTGGCAATCAGTGGTAGCTTGTTCGAAAATATGAGCCCCCATTGGAATGATTAAATGGGATTGCTCTGCCAGTTCTATAAAAAGGTCAGGCCTTACGAGGTCTCCATTTGGCTTTTTCCAACGCATGAGCGCTTCGGCACCAATGATACGATTGGTCTTTAAGCAAAATTGAGGTTGGTAATAAGGAATAAATTCTCTGTTTTCAATCGCATTGTTTATCTCTTTGATTAACGTTATACGTCGCAACGCAGCATTTGACAGTTCAGGTTGATGCTTAACCGTAATGTCATCGCCTTTTTCCTTGGATACATATAGAGCGATGTTCGCTTGAATGAGCATTTCAGAACTGCTTTGTGCGCCATTTGAACTGCAGGTTGCACCAAGGTTAGCCACTAGTTTTATCTTGTTCTCATCAATGATAATTTCATTTGAAACCACATCAATCAACATAGCAAAAAAAGCATCCGAACCTTGATCGCCATTGTGTTCTTTCGCAGGCACTGCGATACAGAACTTATTTTCATCCAATCGAGCTAGGTTAAAATCAACCATGGTTGTGCATGCGGATAAGCGGTTGGCTAGATGAAGTAAGATTGTGTCCCCAGCTTTATAGCCGAGTGTATTGTTGATATCTCTAAAACGTTTAATATCAATGATTAACACGGTGATGCGTTCATTTTTTTCTTTGTGTTTATTAAGCAACTCATCAAGCGAACGCAAAAACCCAAGACGGTTCGGCAACTTAGTGAGCGAATCATAGTAAGCCAGTGTTTCGATTTCTTTTGTTAATGCTCTGCGTTGCTGCTCTTTATCATAAAGGCTAGAAAAAGCACTTTGTAGTTCCGTTATCTCGTAATATTTTGCTGGTGGTAAAGACGCACTTTCTTCTTTGCCTTGTGCCAATAAACTAAGAGAGCGAGTGATGTTTTTTAACGGAGTCGATACTCGACGAGCGATGGCAAAGTTAATAAACATCACCGTCATAAAGCTGATTATGCTAATAGACATCAAAGATTGATTGATCATCTTTCCATATGTTAGCCATTCATCTACAACTGTATTTACCTCGAGAATCCCTCGTACATCGTTGAGTTCCCAATCGTGTTTAGGCGAGTCGGGGTGGCTATTGTGGCAGTTTACACAAGTTTGGTCATTGAGGCGGTCTGCCCGAGCGACGCGTACTCGGGTTCTGTCTTGCTCTTGTACAAACTCGACGTAGAACTCATCTGGTTTCTTGTTAATCGCTACCCACGCCCGTTGTTGAAATTCGTCAAAAAGCCTACCTTGACGGTTTTTAAAAGGATAAGGGCTGGTAAACGAGGTCGTGATGGTGAGATCTTTATCAGATTTATCAAGCATTTCGATTAAGAAGGTAGCAGGAACCGGAATAGTGTTCTCTAAGGATTGGTGCTGGGCTGTTGCCACGAGTTCTTGACTATCAACAACTTTCTGTATGACATTTGATGAGTAATAGTTACGAATACTATGAAATGTAGTCACGTAGTTCTTTGCATTTTCAACCGACACTTTTTGAACGAAATCTTCAAGGATAACGGTCGATATTAAAGAGAATAGTAAAATACAAGCAAGTGCTATTCCTATGATTGGATAAATAATGGTCCAAGATAGTGAACGCTTCATTGTCTACCTTTATTGATATTTTTAATTGCCTGACACTACTGAAGTGGCTTTCCATGTGGCTTGTTGATGATTTGTTAGCATTATATATAATTTTAGAGTGGCTGAATGTAAGCTCGTGTAACTGGTCTTATGAGTTGGCTTGCACTCTGAAGTGAGTGTTTTTAGCAAGGAAGGGGGGCGAGGATATAGATGAAATACATTCCATTACATAGTTACGACAGATAATTTAATTGTTAACCAATAGAATTTCTCCAATCAAAATTTTGGGGAATAATGGTATGAAGTACTATCGAAATACGTTGCTAGCGTTACCTTTGGCTCTCTTGGCTGGCTGTAATTCAAGTTCAAACGCGGGACAATCAACCACCATTTCGCAAAAGAAACCTAAGGCTGACTACGTATTTTCTTCAGCTAAACTTGGTGAATTGTATCAAGAGAGGCAAGAGCTCCAAGAAGAGGCTATGAAGCTCTCTTACGATGGTATTTTGTATGAAAAAATTCAGTTTGCTGAAGACATTAGTGATAAGCAAAAAGTGATTAGGCTTTTGGATGGCTTAGGTCAAAGTGTTGATCTGTACTTTCCTGAAGCTGGGTTTGATAGTTGTGGTGTTTATACAGAGAGCAAGGGCTTGGATCTATTTGATTGTGATGCAGCACAACGCTTTACTTCTAGTGATACTACGTCAATAAAAGCAATGACGAAGGATAAAAAAGTCTCCGTTAACCTTGAATACCAAAACGAGTTGTCGCAATACGTGACGAGCCTAGGTTCGACGATTCTGAGTAAATCCAAAAATGGTAATAAAGTCACCATTACCACATCGTTTGCCTTCAACGCTTTTTACCGCGATGTGCTCAACGAGACTGGCGCTGTTGAACGGATTACTTCCACTCTAGGCGCATCAACCTATTCTCAGCTTTTTGATATCGTGAAGTTATACCGAGGCAGTGAGATGACGTTGAAGTTCACCAACCATATTGGCGGTAGTGCTGATGACGAAATCAACATGTACACCGGGCGTATGATCAATAACAACAAGATGACGACGGTTGTGACTCCAACGGGTTCGGTTTTTTCGGGTGGTACGGATCTATTTGCTGCTGGCAACCCACGCATATTGCAACGCGCTGATACTACCAAGGTCATTGAACTGAATAAACAGGTGGGTGTGCATAGTTGGGCTGAAGGGAATAAAACGGCCAAAGAATTCCCATACACCAATGAGAGTCATCGTCAGCAAGCGACCTATTTTAAAAAGGTGATGGGAGAAAAAGGGATAGACTTCTATATCTTCACTTTAGATTCTGCACCGGCTTCCGGTGAACACTGGATGACCAAAGCAGACTCTGATAAGTACGGTTTTATTACTCGTATTGAGTAGTCAAAGAAAGTAACAATAACGACTCCGCAAAGGTTGGTGATGGCTCTGTCATTATCGGCCTTTTTTTGTGCCTGTTGTTTCTGCATTGGTTCCGGGTTGTTAGGCTAGTGGTTCCATCGATCGAATTGGACTTTTTTCTATCGGTAGAATTCATTGGTTAGGTTGTCACATCGGGATGGTGAATAAATTCTTCACTTAACACTCATGTAACAATTAATTCCCGCAGATCGCGTGATAAGAATGTGTAATCACGGCACTTTTTTGTCGATAGAATTTATTATCCGCAGCCTTACTCGCTGATAGGTTTCTATAATCTAACGATGTAAGGAGCATGTGAATGACTAATAAGGACGATCATTTATGCAGTTACTGGCAGGCACTCTGACACACTACGCTAACCCTCAAGCACGCCCTGAATTGGAATACTCGAGTGAGCAGCGTGACATTTTAAGTGTTGCGAACTCTCAACAAGCGATTAAAGATATTTCTCAATGGCCTGGCTACTCTGTTACTCCTTTGTATGAACTAAATGCAATCTCTGCTGAGATCGGCGTAAACAAGTTTTGGTACAAAGATGAATCGCAGCGTTTTGGCCTAAAGAGTTTTAAAGCACTGGGCGGCGCTTATGCCGTTGCTCGTCAGCTTCAGATTGAGATCGCCAATCGCTATGGGAAGAACCCGACCATCAGTGAGTTGCTCAACGGGGAGTGGAAATCAGAAGTGGCTGAAATCGTTGTCAGCTGTGCGACAGACGGAAACCATGGTCGCTCCGTCGCATGGGGTGCACAAATGTTTGGTTGTGGTTGTGTTATTTACATTCACCGTGACGTATCGGAAGGCCGCAAGCAAGCGATGGAAGCGTTCGGTGCAGAAGTGGTACGCATTACCGGTAACTACGATGAATCTGTTCGTTTGGCCGACTCAGAAGCTAAAGCGCAAAATCGCGTGATTGTTTCGGACACCTCTTACGAAGGTTATATGGAAATCCCTAAAGACGTTGCTTTGGGCTACACCGTGATGTTGGCTGAAATTGTCGAGCAACTTGATGGTGAAATCCCAACCCATGTCTTTGTGCAAGGGGGAGTGGGTGGTCTAGCTTCAGCTGTGTGCGGCTACTTCTGGGATCTGTGGGGCGCCGATCGTCCACGCTTTGTAATTGTCGAACCTGAGCAGGCTAACTGCTTACAGAAGAGTGCTCAAGCTGGAAAACCTATCGTGGTTACGGGCGACTTAGAAACGTTGATGGCAGGACTTGCATGTGGTGAAGTTTCAAGCTTGGCATGGACGATTCTACAAAACGGCGCGGATGATTTCATGACGTTGAGTGAAGAAGCTATTCCGCAAGCGATGCGCATGTTGGCAAGCGGCGAAAAAACGGAGTTGGCGATTGAGGGCGGGGAATCTGCCGTTCCTGGATTTGCTGCGGCGATCATCGCTAAGCAAGATTCCCAATACGCTGAAAAACTGAATTTGACTCAAGACAGCCGAGTGCTAGTGATTGGTACTGAAGGGGCAACTGACCCGGATCTCTATCAACAGATCATCGACAATAAAATCTAATAACTAGAAGTACATAGTTAGCAGCTAGCTGTTAAGAGCTAATCGCGAACAACGAATAATAAAGTAAGCCCCAAAGTTGGCGGTATGTAAGGTTTCTTCATACCGTCTTTTTTCCTCTCTTTTTGACTTCATTTCACAACACGCCTTGCTTTCTAATCGCACTGGTCATCAATCGCACTGGTCATCAATCACGCTGCTCATCAATTGGAATTGTCAGCCCTACCTTAACGTTATCCATCACCACATTGGTTTGAAAGCTCTTGATATTGGCATTATCAAAGAAGGCTTCACGAGTAAAATTGTCGTAACCCTCCATATCCGCTGCCGTAACAATCATGATGAAATCTGAACTGCCGGTGACGTAATAGCATTGCTGTACTGAGCGGTTCGAACTCATCTCTTTTTTGAAGTTGTGCATCAAATCCACACGCTCACGCTCTAGCGTTACCTGAACGATAAACGTCATTCCGTGACCGACTGCTTTTGGGTTGATAACAGAGACATCAGCTTGAATGACACCTTGCGCTCTCATGCGTTTTAAACGGCGCTGAACAGCAGCAGGAGAGAGCCCGACCTTTTCTGCAATCTTGTCTGAGGTAGCCCTGTTTGAGTCTTGTACGATGTTAAGGATCTTCTTGTCGAAACTGTCGACCACCAATGCAGGTTGCTGTGTCATACCCATACTTCCCAATATCTGTTTGTAAATTAATTGTTTCTTTTGAACCAGTGTGTGATCGAGTTAAAGGTATTTAGCCTTAACATTTAGACCTCGATGAGCGAGAACAAAAAACCACTATAACGCAGAAAAAATGCGGAATTTCTGCACAACAAGGTCATCATTTAATGATAATCCTTAAAGTTATCGGTGCATTATTAATCTTGTGAACGAAATGTAAAGATCAAATCGACAGAGTTTGAAAATTATGTGAAACATGTTGTTAACATCCTTTGGGCGATGTTAACTCTCGCTCAAGGAGTTGGAAAGTATGAAATCTGCAACCGCTACTTTACAGTTTGAATTAGAAAAATTGGCACCAGCAGGACGCGTCGGTGTGATTGCGTTAGCGACAGATTTCAATATTGAGCGTGATTTAAACGCGCTGTATCCAAACGATGTGCAATCGTTCACCAGCCGCCTAAGAAACTACAACCCGTTGACGATAGAGAACCTGCGTAGAATGGAACCGGGAATCGCTGCTTGTGCCGATACCATCCTACCGGGTACTGAATTGGATGTGGTGATCTACGCTTGTACCTCTGGCACTGTGGCGATTGGTAGCGAACGCATTACGCAGCTTATTCATCAGTCTCGCCCAAACGCTGCGGTAACGAATCCGGTAACGGCTGCCTTAGCGGCTTTCGACAGCTTTAAAGCGAAGCGTATCTCGGTATTAACGCCTTATACCGAAGCCGTGAATCAAGACGTGGCCGCATTTTTTGAGTCGCAAGGCATTGAGGTGTTGAGCATCGCTGGCTTTGGTTTTGAAGATGACACCGCGATGACGTTCATTTCTCCAATGGACATCAAACAAGCCGCGATACAAGTCTGTGACCCTGAAGCGGATCTTCTGTTTATCTCTTGCACGGCATTGCGTGCAGCATCGGTGATTGAATCCATTGAAGCGGAATTAGATAAGCCCGTTGTTAGCAGTAATCAGGTATTGGCTTGGCACTCGCTTCAGTTGATGAACTACCCCATACCCATTAAAGGCTTTGGTGCACTGCTAGCGCACCATCTCCAGCCATCCTCAGATAATTGCCAAAGGTCGCAGTCGTTGTAACGACCTTTGATTGAGGCTGCTCGCTTTGCGTCTACATTCAGCAGCCAAGCTAACTCCATATTTAACGTTAATACAAAGAATGACACTTTGGGAACACTACTATGCCGTCTACTTTTTCGATAAAACCAGACCAACTGTCTTCACAGCTTATCCAGAACATGACGGAATGGCGTCAACATTTACACCGCTTTCCTGAGTGTGGCTTTGACGTGAATCTGACCTCTGATTTCATCGCCAGTAAGCTTGAGATCTTTGGTATTGAAGTGGTACGTAACATCGGTAAAACAGGATTAGTAGGGATACTTCGTTCTGGATCAAGTGACGCGAGTATTGGCCTAAGAGCTGACATGGATGCTTTACATATTCATGAACAAAACAGCTTTTCGCATTGCTCACAACACGATGGAAAGATGCACGCCTGTGGACACGATGGACACTCTGCAATGTTGCTTGGCGCAGCAAGCTATTTGGCCGAAAACTTATTGTCAGGGAACTCAACCTTCGATGGCACGGTGTATTTCATTTTTCAACCCGATGAGGAGCACGGTTGCGGCGCGCAAGCGATGATTGATGATGGCTTGTTTGAGCAATTCTCGATTGATGAAGTATACGGCGTTCACAACTTCCCCGGCTTAGCGGAAGGTGAATTGATGGTTCGCCCCGGCTCGCTAATGGCCAGTGAAAGCAGTTTTGAAATCACAATCAATGGTGTGGGTGGACATGCTGCTCTGCCGCATCAAGGTGTCGATCCTCTCGTCGTTGGTTCGCAAGTGATTCTTGGTTTGCAAACCATCGTGTCTCGCAATCTAAGTGCGATCCACGACACCGCTGTGGTCTCTGCCACCGAATTTATTACCGATGGCACGGTTAACGTCATCCCGACTCAAGTGGTCATTAAAGGCGATTGCCGCTGCTTTACTGAAGCCTCTCTCGATCGAATCAAACAAAGTATGGAGCGAATCGTGGCGGGCATTTGTCAGGCAGCTGGCGCGACTTATGATTTCGAGTTTATTAATACCTTCTACCCAACCATCAATAGTGAGCAACAAACCCAGTATTCGGTTACCGCCGCGCAGAAGGTACTTGGTGTTGAGAACGTTAATGACGCATGCGATCCATTAACAATTTCGGAAGATTTCTCAAGCATGTTGCGTGTTAAACCGGGCTGCTATGTGCTGTTGGGTAATGGCACGGAATCGGTAGGTGGTTGCGCATTGCATAACCCGAAATACGACTTTAATGACGGCATCTTAAAGCTCGGTGCTAGCTACTGGATTCAGTTGGTGAACGACCGTTTAGCAAGATCAGTTTAGAAACACTTATTTAGAAAAATGAATTAGAAGCAACTCAATGAGAAGTAACAACTCAATTAGAAGCAATAAGTACAGAAACAGATTCAGCAGTGGCGGATTTGGCACTGCAAGATGGCTGACTTTAAACGGAGTTTATTGTCGACACAGCCAAAACTGAAGCGCGTGAAGTGACCAAGGTCATCAGCGTGTAATTAGGATAATAAAAAGGAAAGACAGGATGAAACGATTAGGCGTAGCACTGCTAAGTTTGAGCATGGTTTTTGGCGTTCATGCCGAAACATGGAAGTTTGCTTCAGAAGAGGACAAAACAGACGTTCAAGACATCTATGCGCAAAAATTTGCGGAAGTGATTAAGAAAGAATCTGATGGCGACATCCGTGTTCGCATCTATTACTACGGTCAACTGGGTACAGAAAACGACATCGTAGAACTGGCTGCTAAAGGCACGATTCAATTTGTGTCGGTAGGCGCGGGTCACTTAGGGTCTTACGTACCTGAAGTTCAAGCGGTGAGCTTACCGTATGTTCTGGGCACTAACGAAGCGATCACGCATAAGGTCTTAACGGAAAGCCCAACCATCTACAACAAGCTGGCACCTAAGTTTGAGAGCGTAAACTTAAAGTTGTTGTCGATGATGTCTGAAGGCGAAATGGTTTGGGGCGGCAATAAACCTATCCGTACACCTGAAGATTTTGCGAACCAGAAAATCCGTACTTTCACTTCAACCATTCCTGTTGAAACCTACAAAGCGTTTGGTGCAACACCTACTCCTCTTTCTTGGGGTGAAGTGTACGGTTCACTGCAACTTAAGACCATCGATAGCATGGTTAACCCGATCTACTTCATCTACAACGCGAAGTGGCATGAGGTTCAAGACTACCTAATGTTCCCAGGTCAGCAACCTTATGTCAGCACGGTTTCGACCAACAGCAAGTGGTACAACGGCCTGTCGGAAGAGAAGCAAGCGATGGTCGACAAAGCGATCACCGCGGCAGACCAAGCGGCGTATGACTACCAAATCCGCATCAACAAAGAGAACATGGACAAGATCTTGAAAGAGCGTCCAAACATGCAAGTGGTTGTGTTAACCGAGGAAGAGCGTGAACGCTTCAAGGTCCTCAGTCAAAAGCTGCACACGACTTACTATGACGTGGTCGCAAATGCGTATCCTTCTGGTGAGCAAAGTGAAGCGCGTGAGGGTGCGAAAACCATTCTTGAAGAAATCCTAGATGAAGTGAAGGCTGCTTCAGCGACGCAATAGAAAGCGTTGTTAGGATGAATGCTATCCGCTGTTTATTGGCAGCGGGTAGCTTATCCCCACCTTCTCCAAATTGTGGCAATGGACCCCTGTCACTGAACGAAGTATGGAGCACTGCCTGTTATGAAAGAACTGCTACATAAAATAAGCGTCGCGACAGAAAAGCTAGAACGCTTTTTAATCATGACCGCCATTCTCGCGATGATGATCAATTCCACGGCCAATGCGATTGGTCGCTATGCCTTTAACAAAAGCCTGTTTTTCTCAGAAGAACTTAATCAGTTTTTGATCGTTTCAGTCACCTTTATCGGTTTCGCTTATGCGGTGCGCCAAGGTAGAAACATTCGTATGACCGCAGTCTACGATTCATTGAGCACTAAAGCTCAGAAAGTTCTCACAACCATCATTGCGCTACTCACCGCCATGTTGATGTTTTATCTCACTTACCATGCGTTCTTCTATGTCAAAGAGCTCAAAGACATCAATCGGTTAAGTCCAGCCTTACAGTTCCCTGTGTATTGGGTATACGCGATCATTCCAATTGGTTTTTTCATTGCCGGATTGCAATACAGCATGAGTTTTTTGATGAACTTACTGCACAAAGAGATCTACGTGTCATTTGACGTGATTGAAAACAGAAACACAAAAGTAGGTGAGTTCGAATGAGCGATGTTGCACAGTTTTTCTCGGACATTATTGCCGGCGAATTAGATATTTATGTCATCACATTTACTCTTGTTTCTGTGATGGTGATTTTGCTGTTTTTGAGCTTCCCGATGATTGTACCGTTAGCGGTTGGAGCTTTAATTGGCTTGATTCATTTCTCTCAGGTAGAGCCGGGAGTACTGATTCAGCAGATGGTCACGGGCATTTCGCCGAACGCATTGATTGCGGTACCCATGTTTATCTTAGCAGCCGATATCATGACGCGCGGCCACACAGCCTATAACTTACTTGGCCTGATTCAAGCATTTGTCGGACATCTGCGTGGTGGCTTGCCGATTACGACGTGTATCAGCTGTACTTTATTTGGTTCTGTTTCCGGTTCGACCCAAGCGACCGTGGTGTCGGTTGGCCAAATCATGCGTCCGAAGTTGCTGCAAGCAGGCTACAAAGACAGCTTTGTGATGGCGCTGATCATCAATGCCAGTGACATCGCGTTTCTTATCCCTCCGAGCATCGGCTTGATTCTTTACGGCACCTTAGCCAACGCCAGTGTGGGTGAATTATTCATTGCCGGTATTGGCCCAGGTTTAGTACTCGCGAGCCTGTTCTCATTATACAGCTATGCCTACAGCGTAAAACACAGCGACACCATCACTTTGGTTGAAAAAGCCAACACCGCAGAACGCATTGAAGCGATCAAGAAAGCGATTCTTCCTCTTGGTTTCCCTGCTTTGATTATCGGTGGTATCTATTCGGGTATTGTGACGCCAACCGAAGCGGCCTCATTCGCTGTGTTGTATGCGATCATCGTTGAGTGCATTTTCTATCGCAAACTTGGCGTAAAAGACATCTGCGATGCGGCGTTAAATACCGGCTTGATTACCGCGGTTGTCTTTGTGCTGGTGGGTGTTGGTCAGGCGTTCTCTTGGTACATCTCGTTTGAACAAATCCCTCAAGAGTTGTTGGCTCCTCTCAATCTAGAAGACGCTTCGCCTGAGTTCATCCTGTTTGTTATCGCACTGACTTTCTTTGTCGGTTGCATGTTCGTGGATTCATTGGTGGTTCTACTTATCTTGACGCCCATCTTCATGCCGATTGTTGATGCAGCAGGCATCGACCCAATCTTGGTCGGCGTGATGGTAACGCTACAAATGGCGATTGGGTCGGCAACGCCTCCATTCGGCTGTGACATCTTCACCGCGATTGCGATTTTCGAGCGTCCTTATATGGAGGTCATCCGTGGGACGCTACCGTTTTTCCTTATTTTGATATTGATGTCTGCGTTGCTGATTTTCTTCCCAAGTATCGCTCTGTTACCAAGAGACATTTTATTCAATTAATCCGTCGAGTTACCCTTATTCAATCAAGGATAGAGATATGAGTATATTGCCGTTAACACCTCCGCAGAGAGGGTTTGAATCAGCAGAACTAGAGCAACGTACTGTCGAGTTGCAACAACGTCTTCGCGCGCAAAACATCGATGCTGCGTTTTTCACGACGGAGCCTGAATTCCGCTATTTCAGCGGTTTTAAATCGCAGTTTTGGGAAAGCCCAACTCGGCCTTGGTTTTTGGTGGTGCCAGCGGTTGGTAAGCCCATAGCGGTAGTACCAGAGATCGGTGTGGCTGGCTTTGACGAGACATGGATTGAAGATGTGCGCAGCTGGCCGTCACCAAGACCAGAAGACGATGGCGTCTCTTTATTAGCTTCTACGTTATCTGAGGTCTCCAAGGGTTCTCGCAGAATCGGCTCGATGATTGGTCCGGAAACACATTTGCGTATGCCAGCCACTGACTATGCATTGTTACAGCAAAAGCTGAGCCAACACAGTGTGGTTGATGTGTCGCTGATGGTTCGCGATTTGCGTAGTGTTAAATCTCAAGCGGAGATCGATAAAGTACGCTTTGCTTGCCAAGTTACGGCGGCGGGCTTTGAGTATCTTCGTCATCATCTCACGATAGGGATGACAGAACGAGAGGCTTGTAAAGCCATGCATTTGGAGATGCTGCGTTTAGGTGCCGATGCTTGCCCTTATCTGATTTCGGCATCCGGCCAAGGTGGCTATGACAACATCATCATGGGGCCAACCGATCGTGTGCTCTCTGAAGGGGATGTTTTGATCATCGACACGGGGGCTAACTTTGATGGCTACTTCAGCGACTTTGACCGGAACTATGCGTTTGGGCATGCGCAGCCAGATACAATAGCGGCTTATGACGCGGTATATCAGTCGACAGAAGCGGGGCTCGCGATTGCAGAGCCGGGACGAACAACCGGAGACGTGTGGCAAGCCATGTGGTCGGTGCTCGAAAAGTACGGTGCACTCGGCAACGATGTGGGTCGCATGGGGCATGGTCTGGGTATGCAGCTAACCGAGTGGCCATCACATGTGCCTAACGGTGATGTGATTTTAAAACCCGGTATGGTGCTCACCCTTGAGCCGGGCATGGCATTTGCGAAAAACCGCATGATGGTGCACGAGGAAAACATCGTTATCACAGAGTCTGGCTGCGAGATGTTGCACCAAAGAGCATGGCAATCTATGCCGATTATCGGATAGTCAATCATTGAACCTGGTTTCTAGATCTAGTCTTAGCTTCATTATCTGGCTCTGAAATTGAGCCGTCACCAAGTAGAGCATCCATTCGTTACATGGTGCTCTGCTTTTCATTCTATATTCCCCATTCTGCTACTCCGATTATTACGTTTAAGTTGTCTCAAACGACGTTTGACTCTTCCTGTTCGATTCTCTTCCTTTGTTTAAATCTTGTGCTCATTGAGCAAAAACATTTGACCAATAACCATCACACCTCAAATCTTTAATGATTTTATTTAGTGGTCTAAATGATATTTAAGGTGTTGTTTTAAAGCAATTTATTTGATTTTGAATGGTGTGTTGTTACGAGTTTGTTTTAAATAATCATTTGAACTCTAATTAAATTTCTGTCATTTTATACTTAACTGAACGTTCAATATAAAATAGAAGGACTAAGAAATGCCCAAGGTTGGGATGCCTGACATACGTAAACCACAGCTTGTTCAAGCGACCATGACGGTGATTGATCGAGTCGGTTTGCATGGCGCGAGTATTGCGCTGATCAGCAAAGAAGCGGGAGTCTCCACTGGCATTATTAATCACTATTTTGGTGGAAAGCATGGGCTGCTCGAAGAGACCATGCGAGAAATACTGCGTCAACTTTCGAATACCGTAACAACAGAATTAAAAGCGCTCCCTGCTGATGCTCACCAGCAAAGGATCAACGCTATCATCAACGGTAATTTCGAAGGCTATCAAGCGGAAAATAAAGTGTCGAAAACATGGCTCGCATTCTGGTCTTATTCGATGCATGACGCTCAACTCAAGCGTCTTCAACGCGTGAATGAAAAGCGTTTGATTTCTCACTTACTTATTGAATTAAAATCGATTTTTCAATCTGATCAAGCGGAATTGATCGCACACGGTATTGCATCATTAATTGATGGGATCTGGCTGAGAGGGACGCTCAATCCTGAAGGCATTAACGCCGATAAAGCTCGTGCAATCATCAATGACTACTTAGACAAGCAGCTTACGTTTTACTCGTGTCAGCGTGACTAATGATTCATCAAAAATTCTAGTGAGTGAGCTCAAAAGGCTCGCTCTCAACAACGATATGCATTCACAAATACATAGACCGATAGAGTCTAACAACAATAATTAAGTCAGAAGATCAAATGGAAATGAACTCGTTATACATCGATGGTAAAGCGGTTGACGCTACCTCAGGCGAAACTTTCGTCAGCATTAACCCTGCAAACGGCGAACCTATCGCAACGCTTGGCCAAGCTTCTTCAGCTGACGTTGAAAATGCGATTGAATCGGCGAAGCGCGGATTTGCGGTGTGGTCAGCAATGACAGCCGTAGAACGCAGCCGCATTCTTTTAAAGGCGGTAGAGATACTTAGAGCTCGAAATAATGACCTTGCGAACCTTGAGGTTGTCGATACGGGCAAGCCGTTACAAGAAGCGATCGAAGTCGATGTGGCTTCTGGCGCTGACGTTATTGAGTATTTCGCAGGGCTAGCACCTACGCTGCAAGGCGATCAACAACCTCTTAGTGACACCCAGTTTTTCTACACACGTCGTGAACCGCTAGGTATCTGTGCGGGCATTGGTGCGTGGAATTACCCTATCCAAATCGCAATGTGGAAATCGGCTCCGGCTCTTGCTGCGGGTAACGCGATGATTTTCAAGCCTTCAGAAGAAACGCCGCTAACAGCACTGAAACTTGCTGAGATCTTTACTGAAGCTGGTCTTCCTGATGGCGTGTTTAACGTAGTTCAGGGCGATTACCGTGTCGGCCAAATGCTAACGGCTCACCCCGACATCGCTAAAGTGTCGTTCACAGGCGAAACGGGTACGGGCAAAGCGGTAATGTCAGACAGTGCTAAAACACTCAAGTCTGTAACGATGGAGCTCGGCGGTAAATCACCAATGATCATCTTTGATGATGCGAAATTAGACGATGCGGTGTCAGCTTCAATGGTCGCTAACTTTTACACCCAAGGCGAAGTGTGCACTAACGGTACTCGTGTTTATGTACACGAAAACATTTACGACGCATTTATCGACCAACTTAAAACACGCACTGAGAAGCTCATCATTGGTAACCCGATGGATATGGAGACTCAGATCGGCGCGTTGATTTCTAAAGAACACCTTTCAAAAGTCCTTGAAGCAATTGAGCTGGCTAAACAGTCGGGTGCAACTCTGCTGACTGGCGGTTATCAAGTGACGGACAACGGCTTAGCAAACGGCAACTTTGTTATTCCTACGGTATTCACAGATTGCCATGACGACATGCCTCACGTTCAGCAAGAAATTTTCGGCCCTGTTATGTCGGTGTTGAAGTTTACGGACGAAGACGATGTGATTCGTCGTGCTAACGATACTAAGTACGGCCTCGCTGCTGGTGTGTTCACGCAAAACCTTTCTCGCGCTCACCGTGTTATTCATCAAATGCAGGCGGGTATTTGTTGGGTTAATACATGGGGTGACTCACCTGCAGAAATGCCTGTCGGTGGCTACAAACTTTCAGGGGTTGGCCGCGAAAATGGGCCAGAGACTCTACTCCACTATACGCAGACTAAGAGCATTCTTATTGAACTTGGCGACTACGCCAGCCCTTAT
The DNA here is from genome assembly GCF_041439075.1 of Vibrio sp. FF145. NCBI lineage: Bacteria > Pseudomonadati > Pseudomonadota > Gammaproteobacteria > Vibrionales > Vibrionaceae > Vibrio > Vibrio sp. FF145. The sequence goes on along the minus strand of NZ_JBGONH010000003.1, from coordinate 102,412 downwards.
GCCTAACGCGTAACACTCAATTTTATGGGTTAGCTTAACAGAGCTAGCCCTACTGACTCATCTCAGGGAAATCAAAACATGGAACAACGCTACGATTATATTATCGTCGGCGCGGGTTCGGCCGGCTGTGTGTTAGCGGATAGGCTAACGGAAAGCGGTGAACATAGCGTTTTATTATTGGAAGCGGGTGGTACGGATAAGAGTATTTTTATCCAAATGCCGACTGCGCTTTCTTACCCGATGAATACTGAAAAGTACGCTTGGCAATTCGAGACTCAACAAGAACCGGGCCTTGATGGACGTGAACTGCATTGTCCACGCGGCAAGGTGTTGGGTGGCAGCTCATCGATTAACGGCATGGTTTATGTTCGTGGCCACGCTTGTGACTTTGACCAATGGGAAGAAGAGGGCGCAGCCGGTTGGAATTACCAAGCTTGCTTGCCTTACTTCCGCCGTGCTGAATCATGGAATAAAGGTGGTGACGAATATCGTGGCGACAATGGCCCAGTCGGCACTTGTAACGGCAACGATATGGCGCTTAACCCCCTTTACCAAGCATTCATTGATGCAGGTAAAGACGCCGGTTACCCAGAAACACAAGATTACAACGGCTACCAGCAAGAAGGCTTCGGCACCATGCACATGACGGTAGACAAGGGTGTTAGAGCCTCAACCTCTAACGCTTATCTACGTCGTGCATTGAAGCGTTCAAACCTTACCTTGAAAAAAGGCATCGTGGCGCGTCGTTTCTTACTTGAAGCACAAGACTCAGAAGGCCAATCAGACTTGAAAGCGGTTGGTGTCGAGTTTGAAAAGTCAGGCAATACTCAAGTTGCCGTGGCGAACAAGGAAGTGCTCTCTTCTGCGGGTTCTATCGGTTCTGTTCAACTGCTGCAACTGTCTGGTATCGGCCCTAAAGCGGTACTTGAGAAGGCGGGTGTTGAGCTTAAACACGAACTCAGTGGCGTCGGTGAAAACCTACAAGACCACTTAGAAGTGTACTTCCAATATCACTGTAACGAACCTATCACGCTCAACAGCAAGCTGGGTTTAGTCAGCAAAGGCATGATTGGCGCAGAGTGGATTTTGACTCGCAAAGGTTTGGGTGCCACTAATCACTTTGAATCGTGCGCGTTCATTCGTTCTCGCAAAGGATTGAAGTGGCCGAATATTCAATATCACTTCCTGCCAGCAGCGATGCGTTACGACGGACAAGCGGCCTTTGATGGTCACGGTTTCCAAGTTCATGTTGGCCCTAACAAGCCAGAAAGTCGCGGTACGGTTGCTATCACTTCTGCTGATCCGCATGCCAAGCCAGAGATCATTTTCAATTACATCTCGACTGAGCAAGACCGCCAAGATTGGCGTGATTGCATTCGCTTAACCCGTGAAATTTTGTCGCAACCTGCGATGGATGTTTACCGTGGCGAAGAGATTCAGCCAGGTCTGAGCGTAACTTCTGATGAAGCGATCGACGAATGGGTTAAGCAGAACGTTGAAAGTGCTTATCACCCTTCTTGTGGCTGCAAAATGGGCGCTGATGATGACCCAATGGCGGTACTTGATGAAGAGTGTCGTGTTCGCGGCATTGATAATTTGCGCGTTGTCGACTCGTCTGTTTTCCCTGTTATTCCAAACGGCAACCTTAACGCACCGACCATCATGGTAGCTGAGCGTGCCTCGGATCTGATTCTGGGCAAGCCCGTTCTAAAAGAGCAAAACGTTCCGGTCTGGATAGCACCGGAATGGGAAGAAACACAAAGAATCAATAAGCCAGTACGAGAAGCGTAAGCGTCTGTTATTGGCTAAAAAACAGCAAAAGCAGCAAAGAATAAAAACAACAAGTAACAAGCAAAAAATAACAAAACTAATTAGTCAAAAGTCAGAAGAACTGCTCTCTATCGGTGTTGATATCGAGCAGCAAAAGGAAAGATAAAAAGGAACCATTATGACGACTCTAAATATTCAGAACGTGACGACAAAAACGTTAACAGCACTAGCCATCAGCTCATTTGCATTTGGTGCTAACGCTTCTGTTGAACCACAACAATGTGAAAACGTACGCTTCGCTGATGTTGGTTGGACAGACATTACCGCAACAACGGCTATCACTTCTGAGTTACTCAAAGGCCTAGGCTACAAAACCAAAACCGACCTACTTTCAGTACCGGTTACTTACTCTTCAATGGCGAACGGTGATATTGACGTATTCCTAGGTAACTGGATGCCAACTATGGAAGGCGACATCGCTAAGTACCGCGAAGCGGGAACGGTTGAGACCGTGCGTGCCAACCTTGAAGGTGCAAAATACACACTAGCCGTACCAAAATACGTGTACGACTCTGGCGTGAAAAGCTTCGCCGACCTAGCAAAACATGCCGACAAATTTAAAGACCGCATCTACGGTATTGAACCGGGTAACGATGGCAACCGCTTAATCCAATCAATGATTGATTCTGACGCGTTTGGCTTGAAAGATTTCAGCCTAGTGGAATCAAGTGAAGCGGGCATGGTATCGCAAGTATCTCGTGCTGCTCGTCGTAGTCAGTGGATCGTTTACCTTGGTTGGGCACCGCACCCAATGAACAGCAATGTTGAGATGGAATACCTATCAGGTGGTGACGACTTCTTCGGCCCGAACTACGGTGGCGCAAATGTTTACACCAATGTTCGTTCAAACTACCTGTCTGAATGTGCAAACGTCGGTCAACTTCTGCAAAACCTAGAGTTCACTCTAGAGATGGAAAACCAGTTGATGGAAGAGATTCTTAACCAAAAAGTGAAGCCAGAGAAAGCGGCTCAACAATGGTTGAACAATAACCCTCAACAAGTTGAAGCTTGGTTGGACAACGTAAAAACGCATAAAGGTGAATCAGCGACTCGAGCGGTTACTGAATACCTAAAACAAGTTAAAGCTTAGTTTTACCTACCTATCGATCTATTTATCAAAGCTCTATAAATAAAAAGGTGGGCTGACCAATTTATCGATTGGTTTGAAGTAGCCCACCCATAATAAAAGGCAATATTGTGAATTTTATTACGGAAAACAAAATCCCTGTTGGTCAATGGATGGAAGCAGGTGTTGATTGGCTAACAATCAATGCAGCAGGATTCTTTGACGCTATTTCGATTTTTCTAGAAACCGTCATTATGTTTTTAGTCGATGTATTTAAGTGGATGCCACCGGCTTTACCAATCGTGATGACCGCGGCGATTGCATGGTATTTACACCGTAAACCCTCGCTTGTGATTTTCGTGGTTGCAGCTTTGCTGACTATTTTAAACCTTGGCTACTGGCAAGAAATGCTGGAAACCTTTGTCCTCGTGTTTGCAGCGACAACGATTTCCGTATTAATTGGCGTTCCAGTTGGCATTATGGCCGCGCATCGGCCTTGGTTATATACGGTGCTTAGACCCATCCTTGATTTAATGCAGACGGTTCCGACATTTGTGTATCTGATTCCGACTTTGGTTCTATTCGGCTTGGGCATCGTTCCGGGCTTAATCTCGACCATCATCTTCGCCATTGCCGCACCAATTCGTTTGACCTACTTAGGCGTAACCAAAGTACCTGAAGAGTTGATTGAAGCGGGTAAAGCGTTTGGTGCGAGCCGCATGAAATTGCTGATGAAGGTGGAATTACCGGCCGCTTTACCAAGCATTATGGCGGGCGTCACCCAATGTATTATGTTGTCTCTTTCGATGGTGGTTATCGCCGCTCTTGTCGGTGCTGACGGACTTGGTAAACCTGTTGTTCGCGCATTGAACACAGTGAACATCTCACAAGGTTTTGAAGCCGGGCTAGCGATTGTATTAGTCGCTATCATTCTTGATCGCTTGTGCAAAACACCAAACCAGAAGGAAGCTTAATCATGTCTAACTCTCAGGAAAAAAAGACAATGGACGCGATTACCATTAAGAACCTCGATGTTGTGTTTGGTGATAAGCCGAAGCAAGCGCTTGAGCTGCTCGATCAAGGTAAAACTCGCCAAGAGATCATTGATGAAACTGGCCAAGTCGTTGGCGTAGATAATGTGTCGCTGACCGTTGAAGAAGGCGAGATTTGTGTGCTGATGGGTTTGTCTGGTTCTGGTAAATCATCTTTGCTTCGCGCAGTTAACGGCTTGAATGAGATCAGCCGTGGCTCATTGGCGATCAAAGATGGAGACAAGCTGGTTGATTTAGGTGAACAGTGCGACGAAGCGACTCTGCGTCACCTTCGTACTCACCGCGTTTCTATGGTGTTCCAAAAGTTTGCCCTAATGCCTTGGTTAAACGTGTTAGATAACGTGGCGTTTGGTCTTGAAATGCAAGGTGTAGCTAAAGATGTTCGTCGTGCTAAAGCGCGTGAACAACTTGAAATGGTGGGTTTGGCAGAGTGGGAAAACAAGTATCCGCATGAACTATCGGGCGGTATGCAGCAACGTGTTGGCCTAGCGCGTGCCTTTGCGATGGATACCGACATTCTTCTTATGGATGAACCGTTTTCAGCGCTTGATCCGCTGATTCGTGCACAGTTGCAAGATGAGCTAATTCTATTGCAAAACAAGCTTAACAAAACGATTCTGTTCGTGAGTCATGATTTGGATGAAGCACTGAAGATTGGTAATAACATTGCGATCATGGAATCAGGTAAATTGATTCAACACGGTAAGCCTGAAGAGATCGTACTCACGCCAAAAACAGAATATGTGAAAGACTTCGTTGCTCACACTAATCCATTGAATGTGCTAAAAGGTCGCTCTTTAATGCAGCCTCTTGATTCACTGACGCAAGAGAATGAAAGCTGGAAGATCTGCGATTCTAAAGATCTCTGGATTGAACAGAGTGAAGGTGCTTTATCGGTGAAAGGTGAATCTACCTTGGCGCTTGTTGAGTGGAGCGAGTCTGACGACCTAACTGCGATTAACGCGTCTAGTGTGGTAGTGACAAGCCCGGAGATTGGTATGCGTGATGCGATTAAGCTTAAACAGATCAGTAACCACCCAATTCTGTTGGTTGAAAACAATCAATTGGTTGGGATTTTGGATAACAGCGAGTTTTACAACGCGCTAACGGGTAACTTTCAAATGAATACCGCTGCGTAAAATTTCGTTTTTCAGCTTAGCTATTGAGGCTGGTTTTTTATTGGGTGGAGAGGATTAAATCTCTCTACCTCTATGATTATTAAAATATATTATTCTTTGAGTTTGTATTCTCTGGTTCATTATTTTTGTCTTCATTGAAGCTTTCATTCCCCCTTCATTAAGCAAAAGTGCCGTACCACGCAAGTTTAGTGGTATAGAAAAGATTGAGAATAGTATGAACATCAGTACAATGCGGAAAAATCAATGAAGTAAATTATCAATTTACAGTGTAATTCGAGCGATCCTAAGCTGTTCAGTTTGGAAATCTCATCGCCCCGGCACTGTAAAGTCACTCACAGTATATTAGTACAAAGGTCTGCATCTTGGATAAACATGACGAAATCTTGGTCGCTATTCGCCAAATTATTCGCGCTATCGATTTACACTCGAAAAAGCTGAGTAAAGAGTATGGTTTGACGGGCCCTCAATTGATTTTAATGCGCGCAATCCAAGAGATGGGTAATGTGACGATCAAAGAATTGTCTAATCAAACTAATGTGAGTCAAGCGACGACAACGACGATCATCGATCGCTTGGAATTGAACGGCTATGTACAACGTGTTCGCAGTTCGTCAGATCGCCGAAAAGTACACGCAAATCTGACTGAAAAAGGTCAAGAGCTACTTAACAATGCGCCACCACCGCTACAAGATAACTTCGTTAAAAAATTCCAAAATTTAGAAGCATGGGAGCAAAGCCTACTGCTTTCTTCGATGCAACGTGTGTCTGCAATGATGAACGCCGAAGACATCGACGCAGCTCCAGTTCTACAGCTTGAAGGCATTGCAAACGTCGTCAAGAGCTAACGTAGTTTTAAATTGTCTAGCTAAGAAAAAGTTTAAAGAGTTATAAAATGGTCGCATCAAGCGGCCATTTTTTGATCTTGGCCTCCCAATTTTTCTGACTTTACTAATGAAAATCATCTTTTAGTTGTAGCCTATCGATATAAGCTAAGGTTTTCGAAAGACTAAGTATCAAGCGAAGGTATCTATATAGGCTATTGTATCAAGTTTGTGCTGACATATGATGATCTTCTCGTTGTGTCTAATCTCCCCCCCCTTCTAAGCGACAAAACTTTTTTCAAGATAAGCGCATGCCATAAAACGAAAATAACAACCTTAAATGGCTCGTTTGGTGCCTTAAAATGGCCAAAATAGGGTGTTTTAAGTTGCTGTTTTTGTTGGTTTTTAATTTGATGTTTTCTTAAGATCACAATGGTAGTCTTAGCTTGATTTCTTTAGGGGGCTAAATGGATACCAATAACAGCACTTATCATCAGCACAGTTTTGCTCAGCAAGATCTATCAGAGCTTACCTTTACGGCCTGTACGTTTATCCGTTGTGATTTCAGACGTTCGAACTTACGTGATGCAACGTTTATTAACTGTAAGTTTATTGAACAAGGCGATATTGAGGGATGCCACTTTGATATTGCCGATTTACGAGACGCAAGTTTCCAGAATTGCCAGTTGGCGATGGCGAACTTTAGTAATGCGAATTGCTATGGGATTGAGCTGCGTGAATGCGACTTAAAAGGAGCGAATTTTACTCGTGCTAACTTTGCCAATCAAGTAAGTAATAGGATGTACTTTTGCTCTGCGTATATTACGGGCTGTAACCTGTCATACGCCAACTTGGAGCAGGCCTGCTTGGAAAAGTGTGAGTTGTTTGAAAACCGCTGGATAGGGACTTACCTTGGCGGTGCGTCACTGAAAGAGTCTGATCTCAGCCGAGGCGTGTTCTCCGAAGATGTATGGGGGCAATTCAGTATGCAGGGGGCTAACTTGTGTCATGCGGAATTAGAAGGGTTAGACCCTCGCAAAGTGGATACGACAGGGATTAAGATTGTCGCTTGGCAACAAGAGCAGTTGCTTGAAACCATGGGTATTGTTGTGATGCCTGATTGATTTTCTAATTCTGCATATAACGCTGTAAAACTCGGTTGTCGTATCACTCGGTCGTAATTAACCACAGCAGTTAGAAGAAAAGCCCAAAGTTAATAACTTTGGGCTTTTCCGTATTTGGCCGCATGCATTTTATAATGAAGTTTAGAAAAGAGAATGCTTGGCGGATATTGAGTTGATTAGTGCATTCCTGAACGCATTTTGTCGGCCAGTGCAAAGAAGACAAACAACACGAAACATACTAGTGCAACACACAATGAAACTAAGATCGTTGTTGCGTCTTTTGACATCAATGGAAGTACGATAGAAGCTACCGCTACCAACATAACAAAGACATGAACGATTCGTCCGATAATTGGATTTTTATGACAGAATGAGGCCCAACGATAACGCATTTTTAACACCAGTATAATATTAGTATTTTTATTCTATTTTACTAATGAGCACTTTGTAAATTACTTTTCATTGTAGGGTACGGTAAATGTGATTAAAGCAAAGTTAATATAAAACTAGTTAAATAACAGTGCATTATATGATAGTTGTTGGGCATTTGATTGTAGTGGTATTTCGTACTCTTCAGGGAGTGATTATTGATAAGAGTTCCATTGCTTATTGTTATCTGTCTCGTCAATGTTATTGAAATTAACATTGATATCTACGTGACGATTAATTTTATGTTATTTATCAAAGCGACTCCTCAAACTGAGAGCGAAGTAATCTTGTGAGTCTTTCGGTTTGATATACTCAGTGTTCATTCGATTAAGATTATGGAGATGATATGTCGAAAACCGCGAAGATCATTAATGAAGATAAATTGCTCAAGAAAGCTCTGGAAGTCGGTTCTAAAATGGCAAAGTTACAAGGCTTTGATTTGCCACACTCATCTCAACCTATAAAAGTTAAGGCTGTGTACTTGTTTCTTGTTGGAGTTAATCAGATCACGCCTTTACCTGAAAGTAAGCTTGATGGCGCGAATATTAAGAAGCGTTTAGCACTATGGATCCACAAGGCTCTGCCTGATAATGATCCCCTGAAGTAATTCGCGATTAACTCAGTGATTCGAATTTGTTTCTTTTGATTTATTGCCAATTTATGTTTACTTGAAAAACCTAGCTATCTCACGCTAGGTTTTTTGTTTTAGGTATCTGCGTTTCAATATTAGAGCCTAAGCCATCTCTTTTTAGAGCGTCACTGTTTACCTTATTCAGTATTGGAGTCGTCGATATTTTTGCTGATTCCTACCCTTCCTACTCAGGCACTTGAACGCTGTATTTTATGAATTGCACTAACGATTTTCTTTCGTCTATTCCCTTGAAGACTCTTAAATTCATACCGGCCCAATAAATACATTAGAACTCAAAGTATTGTTTAATACATACAATACTTGAATAAGTGTGACCCATGTCGCTAAAATTTGATTTTTAGCGCTAGTGTGTTGATCTTTGTGTATGGGAAATGCTCATAATTAAAAGGAATTTAATTAGAGCTCAAAGGAAGTGTCTCGGTATGATTACGTCAGCGCCTTGGATATTGTATCCAGAGGTTGTAGAAAAGATGATTGAAAAATGGAATTTTCGTGAGCCAGAAGTTTCGGATGGCAACAACATTTATCAATTAATTTCAGAGTGCCCTCCATTAGATACTAACTCTTCATATTGCAATTTCTTGCAGTCTACTCACTTTAGTAAAACTTGTATTTTAGTGGAGCATGAAGGTGACCTTGCTGGCTTTATTTCTAGTTACCAAAAAACCAGTGAGCCCAATGTTCTCTTTATTTGGCAAGTGGCGGTGGCGCCTAAGTTTAGAGGCAATGCTTTAGCCTACAAGATGCTGAACACCTTACTTAAACGAGAGGGGCTAAAGAGCATTGAAGCGATAGAAACGACTATCACTGAATCAAACCAAGCGTCTTGGGCGTTGTTCAAAAAGCTGGACGAAAAAAACGGTAACACCGGGAAAGTGACTACTTTCTTAGATGAAAATCTTCACTTTAACGGGCAGCACGATACCGAATACCTCTATCGAATCCTCCTTAAATAATCAAACACTTATAGGAATTAAATAACGGCATTATCATGGATATTTTTAAAAAGCAGGAATCTAACGTACGTTCATACTCGAATAGTTTTCCAGTTACTTTTAGTAAATCAAAAGGTTGCTGGCTTGAAACGAAACAAGGTGATCGTTACATCGATTTTCTTGCTGGAGCAGGATCTCTCAATTACGGTCACAACAATCCAATACTTAAGCAAGCCTTGCTTGATTACATTGAAATGGACGGGATTACGCACGGCTTAGATATGCATTCAGAAGCCAAAGCTGAATTCTTAGAAGCACTTACTCGCTTAATTCTAGAACCAAGAGATCTCAATTATAAAGTTCAATTTACTGGCCCAACAGGAACCAATGCCGTTGAAGCCGCGATTAAATTGGCTAAAAAAGTGAAAGGCCGAAGTAGCATTGTAGCGTTTACCAATGGTTTTCATGGTTGTACTGCAGGTGCACTGGCTGCTACGGGTAACCAACATCATAGACAAGGCGCGGGCTCAAACCTTAACAACGTTACGCGTTTGCCATTTGAGGGTTACGCTGGCATTGATGGATTAAAATTGTTCGAAACGATGTTAGCTGATAATTCTGCCGGTATGGATAAGCCAGCAGCCGTCTTATTGGAAACGGTTCAAGGTGAAGGTGGATTGAATGTCGCTTCAAATGAGTGGTTACAGCGTTTGAGTAAAATTTGTAAAGCTCACGATATCTTAGTCATTGTCGATGATATCCAAGCGGGTTGTGGTCGAACGGGTACGTTCTTTAGCTTTGAACCTTCAGGTATCAAGCCAGATATAGTCACTCTGTCTAAGTCGATAAGTGGTTATGGCTTACCGATGGCCGTCGTTTTATTAAAGCCTGAATTAGACAAATGGCAGCCGGGAGAACACAACGGCACCTTCCGTGGTAATAACCATGCGTTCGTTACCGCTACGAAAGCGTTAGAAATGTATTGGTCAAATGATGATTTTGAAAATCATATTCAACGTAGCTCAAGCATGGTCGATGATGTCATTCAACGCAATATCAAGCGTTTCCCAGAGCTATTCGTTCAACGCAAGGGACGTGGAATGATGATTGGCATTGAATGTAAAGATGGAAACACGGCTGACGAAATTGCCAAAACGTGTTTTGAAAACGGTATGGTCATTGAAACAGCTGGCCCTAACGATGAAATAGTGAAGTTCTTTTGCCCACTGACGATATCTGAATCGGAACTGATGCAAGGTTTAACCATCTTCGAAGATTCAGTAGAAATTGTAGCAACTAAGTATTTCAAGAAAGTATCGTAATAGGGACAGTAAAATGATTGTTAGAACACTTGATGAATGTCGTAATAGCGAAAGACGTATTGTTTCGGATAATTGGGAAAGTACTCGCATGTTGTTGAAAGATGACAACATGGGTTTTTCATTTCATATCACGACAATTTATGAAGCGACGGAAACACATATTCATTACCAAAACCATTTAGAATCAGTATATTGCATGAGTGGTGAAGGCGAAATTGAAGTGGTTGGTGGTGAGACTTATCCCATCAAACCTGGGACGCTTTATATCCTTGATAAGCACGATGAACACTATTTACGTGCGTATAAAAACAAAGAAATGGTTATGGCGTGTGTATTCAATCCGCCAATTACTGGCGCTGAAGTTCACGATGAAAACGGCGTTTATCCTCTGGTTGATTAACCGACTTTTTCTGGGGTGAAATCTCACCCCAATTTCCATTTATCTAGTCTTTATTGCTTCTCTATAACTAAGGTCTTTTATGACATTTACCGTAGAAAAAATCGGCGGTACATCCATGACAGCATTTGATGCTGTGCTCGACAATATTATTCTCCGCCCGAAAAATCCGTACAATCGAATTTTTGTTGTGTCAGCTTATAGCGGGATGACAGATGCACTTTTGGAGTGCAAAAAAACAGGCAAGCCAGGTGTTTATCAATTGATCGCAATGCGTGATGATTCTTGGGAAGAAGCGTTATCTTACATTGAAAGCCGTATGTTGTTGATCAACGAGCATATTTTTGCAGATCCTATGAATCGTGCGCGTGCTGATAAGTTCATCCGGTCGCGTATTTCAGAAGCGAAGAACTGTATTACAAATATCCTTGAAACGTGTCAATACGGTCAGTTTTCATTGAGGCATTACTTGCCTCAGATCCGCGAGTTTCTCTCTTCAATTGGCGAGTCACATAGTGCGTACAATACGGCTCTTAAATTGAAAAATATTGGTATTAATTCAACCTTTGTTGACCTTTCTGGTTGGGATAACAAGACTCCTCAGAGTTTGGACGATACCATCAGAGACGCTTTTTCAGACATAAATGTGGCTGAAGAGCTACCTATAGTGACGGGTTATGCCTATTGTAAAGAAGGTTTGATGCATACTTATGATCGTGGTTACAGTGAGATGACGTTTAGCCGTATCGCGACTATGACCAAGGCATCACTGGCTATTATTCATAAGGAGTATCACTTTAGTTCGGCCGATCCAAAAGTCGTTGGGGTTAGCTCAGTTAAACCAATTGGAGCGACTAATTATGATGTTGCCGATCAGTTAGCAAACCTTGGTATGGAAGCTATTCATTCTAATGCCGCAGCAGGGTTGCGCGAGAGTGGAATCGAACTACAAATAAAGAACACTTTTGAGCCAGAGCATGAAGGTACACTGATTTCTTCAGATTACCGTCCAGATACCAATCAGATAGAGATTATTGCCGGAAAGCAGAAAGTATATGCATTGCATGTATTTGATCAGGGGATGGTCGGTAAGGCTGATAACGTCAGTTATGAACTAATGGAAATTATCGCGGATGCGAGAGTTAACCTTATCGGAAAAGAGATGAATGCTAACTCTATTACGTATTATCTAGGCGGCAGTTCAGAAAGTTTAAATAAGGTGTTTTATAAGGCAGAGAAGCGATATCCGAAAGCATCTATTTCGGGACGTATGGTCGCTATCATTTCGGCGATCGGGTCTCAAATTGACACCAATAAAACGCTAGCGAATGGCGTATTGGCTTTGATGAGCAATAGTGTTACGCCCATTGCGTTACATTCGTCGATGAGAAACGTGAATGTACAATTTGTTGTGAGCGACGATAAGTATCAAGAGGCCATTTGTGCATTACATGAAGAGTTTTTTGAACAAGAGCAAAAGGTCACATCATCAGTGAATGCTGCTTAAATATAGAGCAGCCTATCCTATCGACTAACTGAACGTTTGATCTGTAGGGGTGAGGCTGCAACGAATTCTGTGTAAAGGCCATTTTTATGATGGCCTTTTTCGTACCTGCTCGATGACATATTGTGATTTCAGTCCTCATTTTGTAAAACAAGGTTATGAACTTTGAGATGCGGCATTTAATGTCGGTGTTGTTATTTCACGCGAATAATTCAGGAGCAAGGTATGAGTTCTCATCAAATAAAAAATGTCGTGTTTGACGTCGGCAATGTGATTGTACGTTGGTCGCCGCTAGAAATTACTCGCCTGACTTTCGGGGAACTTGATGATCTGGAAACCCAAGCGCGTTCAATTTTCCAAAGTTCGATTTGGTTGGATTTGAACAAAGGATTCTTGACCGAAAGTGAGGCCAAGCTTCGTTATCAACAAGAACTCGACTTATCCCCGTTAGAGTGCGATCGCCTGTTCTATTACGTTAAGCAAACGCAGATCTTACTGCACGGTTCAGTTGAACTCATCGAGCGTGTAAAGCGATCTGGGTATGGTGTGTACGCGCTTACCGACAACGTAGTCGAGATTGTTGAATACCTAAAATCAACCTACCAATTTTGGCCGTTGTTTGATGGCGCGGCGGTATCCGCTGAATTGGGCATGCTCAAGCCTCAACCTGAAATTTATCATGCTCTACTGTCCCAGCATGGTCTTGATGCTTCAGATACGGTGTTCATTGATGATATGCCCTCTAACGTTGAAGGGGCAAAGGCTGTAGGTATGGCCGGTATCCAGTTTAGTGATGCTGTGCAATGCGAGAACGCACTACGTGCTTTTGGCGTCGAATTGACGTGATCATGTAGCGAAGTGCTCAAATTATCTATATTTAGTCAGGTTTCTCTATGCGGATAGTCTAGGTAGAAAAGCTAAGTAGAAAATGACGGATAGAAAATATTGATAAAAGCGAAAATGAATCGGTTAAAAAGAGGTGATGTTTCATGTGAACATCGCCTCTTTTTGTATTCGTTGTTCTAAGTAGCTTTATTCTACTGATACGTTTTATTCTTCTACTTAGCTTTATTGTTCAGTATTCAAATATCTAATCAATTTTGCAGGTGTGCCGCCGTATAGGCAATCTGGTGGTACATCGCTGTTGACCACAGAGTTAGCTGCAATCACTGAACGAGCCCCAATAGTCACGCCTTGGTTGATCACTGAATTACCGCCAACCCACACATCATCTTCGATTGTTATTGGTAAACAGAAGGTTTCCCATTTACGGCGGCTACGATAATCAAGGGAGTGTGATGGCGTATAGAATTGGGCACTTGGTCCAATTAAAACATTGTTACCGATCTTGATGTTCGCACCATCTAGCATTACTGCGTTCATATTAATGAAGGTGTCGTCGCCAATCTCTATGGTTTTGCCAAACTCACAATGAAAAGGGGGCTGGATTAAGCTGCTATTACCAACCTTACCAAATAGCTGCTCTTGCAATGTGTGTTGCTGGGCTGGATCTTGGTAGTTGTTGAAAGCCATTAGCGACTTTCTGGCATTGGCACGCATGGTATCAATTTCTTGATCTGCACCATCATACACTTGTCCAGATAGCATTTTTTCTAGTTCAGTTTTATTGTTTTTATTACTCATGCTTATCCACTTTACGAGAGTCTCGGTTTAATACTAATCGTAGTAAATAACTGGTCATCCTAGCTGGTTAAAACGCTCAATAACTGCGTTAGAAATTTTGATTGTAGAATAACTACTTATCGAAAATTTCTGCCTTGTTCTTAAGCCTTTTTCCTGCGCTATTTATGATCACTTACTTACTGTGATTGGTATAAATGACGAATACAGCAAGATTAGCGACTTTTAGACATAAAAAAAGAGAAAAGCGTCAGCCTTTCTCTTCCTGTTTTGTGCTTTAAGCACTAATGCTAAGTGAGCCCTGCTACTCAGCAAAAGGCGCGCTTTGCCAAATTAGATTTGCTCAACGAAACCCATTAGGTGTTGTTTCACTTCGTCTGAAGCGAAAGCGCTGTCGACTGAGTACTTGTATATTTCAGCGTAATCTTCTTGTGTTAGGTCGAATGTTTCACACACACGCTTCACTTCGTTGGTCATGGTTGTGTTCGACACAGTGCGGTTGTCTGTGTTGATCGTTACAACGATGCCATCTTTTTTGAATTCAGCAATTGGGTGATCGCTGAATTGGTGAATACATTTAGTTTGAACGTTACTTGTTGGGCAAGTTTCAAGCGCAACTTGCTTCTCTTTAACGATGTTGTATGCGTCTTCGTTACCTTGGATGTGAACACCGTGGCCGATGCGTTCAGCGTCAAGCATTGTCACTGCATCGTAAACGTTTTGACCATGCCATTGCTCGCCAGCATGCACGGTAATGCGGTAGCCTTTTTCAAGAGCGTATTGCGTGTATTCAGGGAACTCAGCACAGAAGCCTGGCTTTTCGCCGCCTGCGATATCAAACGCCACAACACCTTTACCTAGGTAGGGTTGGCCTGCGTCGATTACGTCTTTGATCGAATCTTTAGGGAACATACGAAGCACAGACATGATGTAGTTGCCTTTGATGTCGTATTTCTCTTCAGCACGCTTCATGCCTTTTACTGCACTTGCAATGATCGTATCAAGAGACAGGCCTTTGTTTACGTGCAGGATTGGTGCGAAGCGAACTTCTAGGTATTTAACGTTCTCTAGTGCGGCGTCTTCGTAAAGCTCAAAAGAGATACGTTCAATCGCTTCTTCAGTCTGCATTACTTGTAGTGGCAGGCTGAAACAAGCCAGGTACTCATCTAGGTTTTTGCAATCTTCTGGCACAGTTAGAGATTGAACAACCGCGTCGCGATCTTCAGGTAGTTCGATATTGTACTGTTTTGCTAGGTCAATAATCGTATCTGGGCGAACACTTCCGTCTAGGTGGCAGTGTAAATCAATCTTTGGTAGTGCTAGAAAATCCATGAGTATTCCTTAATTCTATTATTCTTTGAGTGTTTTAACTCACATGCGCTAAATTTACCAAGACAATGATATGATTTAAAGTGACAATTAATCATCATTAACCTGAATTTAGGGAATATCATGGTAGATGTTAAAAGCTTACTTAAATGCGATATGAATTTGCTGCTTTGCTTGCACGTTCTGATTGAAGAACGAAGTGTGAGCAAAACCGCAGAGCGACTCTTTTTGAGCCAGTCTGCGGTAAGTAAACAGCTCACTAAACTCAGAGCTTTGTTTGATGATCCGCTGTTTGAGCGTGAATCAAAGGGTCTATTCCCAACACCCAAAGCACTCGCGTTAGCACCTAAGATCCACCAAATTCTGCTGCAGATCGAAAAGCTGACTGTTCCCGAAGTTTTCGACCCTAAAGACAGTGAGCGTACCTTTACTATAGACCTTGTCGAAACGGCGTACACGGCGATTTACCCGCATTTTATGCCTACGGCACTTGCAGATGCGCCTCACATCACCATCAACAGTTCAACGTGGAGCAGCGATAGCTTCAAGCGCTTACTGAAACGTGAAGTGGATTTTGGTATCGGTATCTTTGAGCTAGATGAGCGCGCTTCTACCCACGTGCAGTGTATCCCTGACGAGTTGGATTACGTGGAACTGTGCTTGGATTACTCGGTGTGTTTGATGCGAAATGACCACCCAGCCTTGCTGGAAGAGTGGAACCTCGACACCTTCTTGAAGTATCGACACATACAGTTGGTGACGGGTGGAGCGGGTGACTGGTTATTGATGGAAGTGCTTAACTCAAAGCAGCTTGAAATCAACAAAGCCGCGAATGTTTCAGACATCACCAGTGCCATTAAGCTGTGTAAGCAGAGTGATTTACTTATGTGTTACCCATACAACTCGGTACGCGATTACATTGATAGTGGAGAGTTGGTGATGAAGCCTGTCCCGGTTGATTTGGTGCCGGGAGGCTTGTTCCTGTTGTGGCATAAATACTTCGATTCAGAACCTAGCCACAAATGGTTGCGCGACCTGATCATCGAGCAGACTCGATAGTTGAGATGTATAATTTATTCAAGATATTGAAAAATAAGCTAAACGTAGTTGTTTGATAAAAAATTTAGTTTTATTTCGTCTTTTGGAATTAAGCTTCGTCTTATTCTGGTGCTATTTTTATTTGGAAGATGAGAGATGACAATTCCACGGTTACCACAACAAATTATTGAAGACGCGTGTGAGTGGGCGATCATGCATGGTGTTGCGTTTCGCCAGTCAGATAATACCGCTAGGCATTGTCCTTTCAGCATTGCTCCTATGACTATGGAGCGTGAAGTGTATGAACACCTGTTGAAGGTAACACCGCTGATCACCAAGTTAATCAGCAATGTTTCCGAAGATCATGATTTCTTGCAGTCATCACTGAGTGATATGGCCAAAGCTGATCCGTTTTTTGGTCGCTTGATGGAACTGCATCAACAAGCGCATGGCGAGGTGTCTCATCGTCTTTATCCTGCTCGCCAACCGTTGTTATTAATGCGTACTGACTTTATGGATGATCGCCAACATGGCGCGAAAGTGATCGAGTTTAATGGCATTGCAGCAGGGATGGCACCATTCGGACAAAAGGCCACAGAGTTCCATGATTACATGCACAATCAATGGCCTGAGACTTATCAGAGCTGGCTTGAAGATAAATCTGCAACACCTGCTGAAAACCAAGGCTTAAAGCAACTGGCTTATGGTATTGCGACTTCAGCAAGAAAAGTGCGAGCTGACTTTAGTGATTCAGATAAGCCAACATTCTTGATGGTAGTGCAAAAGAATGAAGACAATGTTTACGATCAACACCTACTCGAAATTGAACTGCAAAAGCAGGGTGTACGTACGGTTCGTCGCACTTTTGAACAACTGAGCTGTCAGCTTTCATCGGGTGATAACCAACGCTTGTTACTGCAAGGTGTCGGCGCGGTTGATGTGGTGTACCTAAGAGCGGGCTATCAGTATTCAGATTACTGGGCACCAGAACTCAACGAATCGGTTTGTTGTCATACACTAAGCCAAACGCGCGTGTTTATGGAACAACACCATGTTGCAATGAACGCGACCATCAGCCAGCAATTAGCGACCAGTAAAACCATGCAAATGCTGCTGACCATGATGCCAGCATCAGAATACGCACGTTGGGGTTTAACGCTAGAAGAAGCCGAACTGGTCAAGAGTGTATTAGCTGACATGAAGCCAATCACCAGTGAGTCGATTGAATGGTTTAACACGCAAGCGAACAAGCAAGAATGGGTGTTGAAAAACCAAGGCGAGGGCGGTGGTCACTGTGTCTTTGGTGACGACATTAGCGAACAACTGAGCCAACTTAAGCCAGAAGAGTACGACGCATGGGCATTGATGCAGCGCTTGTATCCACACGAACGCGACGTACCAACCATTGCAGTGCGTGACACTCAACAAACGCTAGTGACAGACTTAGTCAGCGAAGTCGGCCTATTTACCGCTTACTACCAAGGGAAGCCAGTGACCGAACTGGACGGCTACGCGGGCTACTTGATCCGCAGTAAACCAGCCAGCGAAAACGAAGGCGGGATCCACAGCGGTAAAGGGATTTTGGATTCGTTGGTGTTGATTGATTAGTTACAAATGGTTGATCCATAATTGGTCGAGTTCGCACCAACCAAAACCATTGACTTGCGCGCTGTGTATCTTTTCAGAAACCTCTAAGTTGAACGCCTCTTGCTTGAGTTCAACCACAACTCCAGAGTGATTCAACCAATGCTTGAGTGCTAACAGTGCATTCATCGCTAACTCAAAGTTTGGCTGGCTTCTTATTGAGGCTAAGCCTTGTTCGACTTTCTCTAGCATCTCAGCAGGCAGCGCTAAGTCCTCAAACGGGAAGCGAGTGAAAAAGCTTAACCACGCAATGAAGGTGTCGTTCTCATCAATAATGCTACACAACACGACGTCTTTGGTTGTTAGGTAGCTAGTTAGGTAGTTTCCATATTCCACGCTGGTTTTGTGGTCGCCAGACACTGACAACTGATCGAAAAGGGCTTGGCATTCAGAGGTGTCTTCTACAGTAAATTCACGAAGTGACTTAGTTAACGCTGGGTTTTGAATCTTAAAGAAGGTTGAGCCGAATTCTGGTTTGGAATAATGGTCATCGCCCCGCACGGTGGTCGTCTTTTCGGGCAGTTTCACGCACACCTGATTTTGAGCGCAGGCTTTACTCTGTGCCCATTCTGGATAGACCCACAACTCGACTCGGTTGAGAATCGGAGTGCTGTGTGAATACGCGCTATTACGGCTTAATCTCAACATCTTGCTTGAGAAGATGTCTAATGAGAACGCGCCAGATCCAATCAGCCTATCAGCCGGTGACGAGTGATCGAATACGGAGGCTTCAACTCTGGAAAGTAAGCGCGGTAAATGCCAATCAGGTTGATTCAATTTCACAACAACCACATTACCTGCCGAGGCTGAGACCTCATCAATATGCTGATAACAGCGACGCCATATTTTGCTTTGGCAGAGTGAGTTAAGGTTGCACGCTATGTCTTGAGGTTCGAGTGTTCGACCGTTATGAAAGCGAACGCCATTGCGTATTTGAAAGTGCCACTGTGTCGCATCTTCATTAGGCTGCCAATGATAAGCCAGATCGCCGCTGAGTTTACCGTGCTTAACAGAGGTTAGGCGTTGGCAAACTTGCATCACTAAGAAGCGTTCGGTGCGTCTAAGTACTCGTTGAGGGTGAAGCGCTTCGAGTTCTCGGTGAAAGGGGATGTACGCGATATTCTGCGCCGACGGATTGGTATTGCTTAGAAAGGCTTGTAACTCAGCGCCAGCATTGCGGCCATTGAAGCTTAAGGTGCTAAACACCTGTTCTATATTACCCGCATCGGCTTGGGTTTGTGTGTATTGGTAACACGCCTCAATGGGCTCAACCAGACACGTGAGTTGTGCTTTCTTGCTTCGGCCTGAGCTGGCTTGCCACTCAATCCAACCTTGTGCTGTCATCGCTTTTATTAAGGTCTGAACATGACGTTCACTCACATGCAGCAGTGTAGCCAGTTGGTTGACCTGACAATGCGATACTCCAGGCCCAAAAGCCTGAAATATCTTTTCATACAGTTCAAGCTTGCGCTTAAGGTTGCCCAATTTGCTTTTCCTAACGACGAGGTTGAGTTAAATGTGGATAGCCAGAGTCAATGAGTGCTTTTTCCATCGTATCGAGAACTCGAGAGGTTATCTCTGAGCTTAGGATATCCGACTCAGTTTCGCCTTGAAGCACCAAGTCTGAAAAATGGTCGATTTCAAATTCGAATCCATTTCCCGTAACTCGGTTATTGATGGTCGACTTCTGCCCTTGATGTTCAATCTCAATAAAGGCCGGATTCCACCATTTTTCGTGAATGGTGATCTTAGTGTCGGGCCCAGTCAAGTGTGCTGATCGGGGAAGGTTTTGCACTGTTGATGCCGATATCTTACCGTTCATATCACCAGAGAAGGTAAAGCACGCATCGGTATCAACATTTGCCCCCTCATAAAGACACGACATCTTTACCTGAGGTTTTGAAGGGTTCACACCCAACGCTCGACATAGGTCGTAGAAGAACCAAAGCCCATAGACCCCAACATCGAGTGTTGCTCCGCCTGATAAATCCGGATTGAAGATAAACAAATCGGGCTCATAGTCGTGATGGTTACCAAAGCTGGCTTCGATTGAATCTATTTGAATGTGGTTATCGACCAAGAATGATTGGAGCTCACGATACGCGGGAAACACCACGGTTTTCATCGCTTCTAACAGCATCACGCCATTTTGTTTCGCAAGGGCTTTCATCTCCAGCCAGTCAGCAAGGTTGGTAAAAGCCGGCTTCTCGACCAATGCGTGCTTATTGTTCTTTAGAAACAGTTCGGCGAGTGGCTGGTGGTATGGGTGAACGGTGGCGATGTAAACCGCTTCTACTGCTGGGTCATTCGCCATCTCTTCATAAGAACCATAAGCCTTGTCGCAACCAAACTTGTTGGCGAATGTGGCTGCGCGTGTATGGTCTCTCGCGGCAACCGCATAAAGCTCACCATGCAGACAGTGCTCTGTGACTGCAGTCGCGAATCGATTGGCGATATTGCCTAGCCCTGCGATGCCCCATTTAATTTTGCGTTGCGTGTCGCTCATCAGTTACTCCAAATCGTTGTTTTGTATAAGTGTACTCAGAGGCGGCACATACAAATAGAGAACAGATTTCTCAACCTGTTCTCTATTTATTTTATTCTAGTTGAAGCTCAGGATTAGCTCTGTAGGGAGCGCTTCCAATCAGCTAGGGCTTGAATGTGTTTTGGTCCGATGCCACAACAGCCACCGACGATATTCGCACCCAATGCGTGCCAGCGTTTAGCGTAAGCTAAGTAACCTTGGCCATCCAGCTCGCGCATTTCTTGAAACATGTCATTAGCTTCATGTTCGCTGCTTATAGGTGCAAAGTTATTGGCGTAGACACCAATTTCTAAATCACTGCCTAGTTCAGCAATCACTTTCTTAGCATCGATAATGGCTTGATCCATCACTTCAGGCACTGAGCAGTTAAACATTATGCCAGTAGCGTTTGCTTGGCAGGCAAGCTTGATGGCGTCTGTTACGCTTTCGCCAGAACGAATATTGGCACAATCGCCCTTGGTGTCTTCCAAACTGAATGCGTAGTAACAAGGTTTATCTGACTGCTTAAGAACCGCATGAATGGATTCGAATTCTTGCAGGCTACAGATGGTTTCTGCTATCCAAAGGTCGATGTTCGGGTCTTGGGCATCGTAAAGCGTTTGAATGATTGGCGCAGCCTCTTCTACCTTAAACAAGTCTGGTCGGTAGCTGCCAAATGGCGGTGGAATCGCGCCTGCTACTTTCACTGCGTGAGGGGCATTGTCAGCAACTGCTTTAGCCAGTTCGCCAGATAGTGCTGCGAGTTCAAAGCCTCGTTGCTCGAACAGTTCTTCGCCTAAGTGAAAGGGTACACACGCGTAGCTATTGGTGATCAGGATTTCAGCACCTGCATCGACAAAGTTTTGATGCGCTTGGCTGACAAAATCGGGTGCTTCAATCAGCGCTTGAGCACTCCAAAGCGGTTGAGAAAATGGCGCGCCAATTTCTTTGAGTTCTCGGCCCATGCCGCCATCAAGTATGGTTAGTGTTTTCATATTCAATACTATCTAAACAATTGCTGAAGTTCTGCCGCCACCATATCAGACAACCTTGTCAGACAGAAGCCATCAAGACTCTGTGTTATCGAGAAAAGGTGTTGGACAGTTTTGGAGATAGCCACGGCATAATTTAGATTACCCTTTCCCAATAATGTGTACCACCACACGCATCAATATCTATACGCATGAGTGGCATATTTGCTATTGTAGTCAGCAGTTTAGAGCGAGTTACCGGCTTATGAAGTATTATCTTACCATTTTGGTCTACGGCATGAAGACTGAAGTGGTTTTTAGCTAGGTTGATACCGCAGAAATAAGAATAATCAGACATGGTGCCTCCGATGCATTTAAGTACTGCATAAGTGTGGCAGATCCTCAGTAGGGGGAATCCATGTCATTCGTTATGTTTTCTAGAGGAATTTATGAGTGTAGAGAACTGGTTGATAGGCATTGTATGTGCAGTGTTCGGCGTTGTAGCAGGTCATGTTCTAACTTCGAGATTGTACGGCCAAAGAGTAGAATCTCTAGAACAGGCGATGAATGATGAGTTCGAGTTTCTACGTGTAGAAATGGAGCGTTGGTTCCCTAAACTGTTACTCGAACATCAAAAACCAATTCAGGATGTTTATTCGGTTATTCCGGCCATTGACTTGTCTCTGGTTGAAAACATCGTTATCGAATTAGCTTCGAGCAAGCGTAGAGTTACGAGAGAGCAAAGGAAATTTATAATCAGGCTAAAGTTTCTTTTGGCTCATGCAGTAGAAATTGACTCGCAGCGAGGGGTATTAGTTAAAAAGTTATTTGAGACAGAAAACCTAATTGATCTTGGTGAAAAACGAGAAATAGGCAATCGAATCTCTTTCCTAACAGCTCAATTACTAATTGATGCCGCTGAAACCATCTTTTATTTAATTAAATTGTCTGAAGAACAGCGCAACTTTGAAATTAATGAACACCACAGCTATAAAGACTACATTGATGTTGCTTGTAAGCTATCAAATGTGGAAGTTCAGCCTGATGTTTGGCGCATGGTTTATGTGCAAACAGGGATCGAGTAGACATAACAATAACAAACGACTGTTGTAGCAATAACTAACTTTTGGTGCTGTTTTCATCTCACATAGTCCCATATGTCATCAACCATTGCAGAACGTTAAATGGTAGGTCACCACAATCTGTAGAGGAAAGTGCTTTGAAGTTAACCAATAAACTCGTACGTTACCCGCACATTGATGTTGATCGTGCGTTTGAAAAAGAAGATGAGTTATTGCAGCAAATACAGGCCGGTGAGATTGGACAAGCCTTAATGCTCTGGCAAGCAAAAACACCGACACTCGTTTTGCCTGCAGGTAAAAAGTGGCCAGTGACGTTAGAGTCTAGAGAGCAACTTGCGGCACAAGGCTGGCAACTCACCTCGCGAAAAACAGGTGGCGCTCCCGTTCCCCAACTGCCGGGGATCATTAACCTATCGCACATTTACCATTGGCCTCGCGATGAAGCCTACAACATCCAAAAAGCGTATCGACATTTATGCGATATCTTAACCCTGTTTTTTAAAGAACTGGGTATCGATGTGGAGGTACACGCAACCCCCGGTTCTTATTGTGATGGTGACTACAACCTCAATATCAATAAACAAAAAATAGTGGGCACTGCTCAGCGTGTATTGCTTAAACAAGGAGGCGGTCAAATTGTACTTTCGCAAGCCTGTATCTTGTTAGATGCCGACTTAGAGAATATTGTTGCGCCTGTGAATTTTTATAATCAAATTTGCGATAACCCGACCGTAGTGGATGCGCAGGTTCATACACTGTTGTCCGCGCATTTGATGAGCCTTCCCAACGTAGACTCACTCTTTCAGCGGTTAAGCCAAGCTTTCATCAAGTATGCGTAATGTCTTCCTTTCGCTAACACCTGTTAACTTGTCGGGTGGATGAACCATTTCAATTCTATCTAAACAATTGCTGGAGTTCTGTCGTAACCACATCTGACAACTTTGGGTTGTGGAGTGCTCCTAAATACGGAGCTCTCGTTGTATCTGACTAGTGAGCGTGGCATTAGCTAGAGCAGTTCTGTAAGTAACTGGTCGAGAGTCGTCATCAGTTTCTGATTTTTCCCCGTATTTAATGCATCAGCATGAGGGGCTTTAAATAGCCCCGAATCATTATCAAAATACTTCCCTGAAGCGTTAGAAAACTCTTCCGATAGTGCCGCTCGGCATAAGATATCAGCGCCAATCCCTAAGTCATTACCTTCCAAACCATACGCATCTTTAACCAATTTACTGCCAAGAAATGAGGCCGGATTAACGGGAATGATTAGAGGCCCTTGATCTCTTAATTGGTGCGCAAGATGGATTGACCACATCGTTAACGCCAATTTACTTTGTGCGTAGATGGGGCCATCTAAAGCGTCAGGATTTGGGCTGACAAGTGCCTCGAGATCGACCGATGACTGAGCGGCTGAAGATAGATTGACGATGCGACCGTTGGCATCAAAAAGTGGTAGCAGCTTTTGAGTCAGCAAATAAGGGGCAATGGTGTTGACGCTAAATCGGACATCGAGATTGTCTTTGGTGGTGATCTCGGAAACCTTGTAGACGCCAGCGTTGTTAATGAGTACATCGAGCTGTTCATGCTTCGACTTTATTTGGTTGGCGAGGGCTTCAACCTCAGAAAGAGAAGAGAGATCAGCAACATAACTTTCGATAATCGCATCCTTGGACAATCGAGAAAGGCCGGTTTCTACTTTGCTGAGTTTTGTTGGGTTACGTCCATGGATAAGGATGTGATGCCCTTGTTGGGCTAACATTTTCGCGGTCTCTAAACCGATACCATCTGTCGCACCTGTAATCATGATCTTTTTTCGCATCTTCCTTCCTTGAATAAAGAGTCCGGACAACTTTTATAACAAAGTTTGATTGCACAAAGTTTCTACTACTTCACATGCTGAGATATAGAAAGTACGGATGTGTATTGCTATTGAGAAACCGTGAAACAAGGGTGTGGTTTTTCATTTTATTTTCTTGATATCGAATAAAGCTCAAATCAAAAAAGCCTCAACCAGCTAATGGTTGAGGCTTGGTCGTATTAGCCTTGTTTCAGCCTATTTAGGCCAGTTTGACGTTGTAATTATTATACCTAAGAGCGGCTTAGTGAGCGTGCTCGTGTGAATCTTGGTACAACTCAGCGTCGACTTCTTCGCCTTTGTTTGGACGAGGAACAATCTCAAAAGAGGTGTCAGCTTCTGTCAGTGAAGACAGCAGTTTGTTAAGCGATGTTTTGTCACCTTTCACTCCTGCTTGTCCGTCTTCTAACAGTTTTCCTAGGCTTGTTTTCTTAAGTACGATATCAGACACGTCAGACTTATTGATGATCAGTGTTGTATCCGCATCTTGCAGCTCGTTCACTTGAATGTTGTTCAGGTTACCGTTAGACATCTCAACGTAGTAGAACTCTTGCACATCAGGCAGCTGAATATTCAACGTAAATGGTGTTTCTTGCGCCTTCAATGAATCCACTTTTACGGCTAAGTAATCCAGCAAGTTTTCGATGGTCATGTTCGCCAAGACATCCGGAGAAGCCGTTTTTGGTGCGCCCGGTTGTGTGCCGATACGCAGTTCTTGAGCACCCGTTAGGTAGATGTTTCTCCAACCTGCACCTTCTGATTGGTAGCCTAGCTGTTCATAAGTATCGGCCAGTAAACCACGCGCTTTTTTGTTCTCGGGTTCCGCTTGGACAACCTTGTTCAGTGCTGTTGCAACGAAGCGATATTCACCTTCTTGGAAATCTTGCTGCGCTTTCTCGATCACCGCGTCACTGCCACCCATGTATTCAACAAACTTAACCGACTCTGGGTGAATTTGTAGCGGGTTCAGATTGGCTGGGTTCATGTCGAAGTAGCCAAGGTACATGTTGTACACCGCACGAGCATTGTGAGAGTAAGTACCGTGGTAACCATTGGTGTGCCAAGACTGTTGAATGCTGTCTGGCATGACTTTGTAGATCTCGTCGCCAATGTCTTGCAGAACAACACCATTGTTCGCAAGGCGAAGTGTTTGGTTATGAGTGAAACCGTAAGCGTCACGCTGCATTTTTAGGTAGTCAGAGATTTCTTGTTCGCCCCAAATTGGCGATGAGTGAGAGGCAAATAGCACCTCGGTATCTTCACCCCAAGTGACCAACATCTCGTTGATTTTCTTAGACCACTTCAAGCCATCACGTACTTTTGCACCACGCAATGTGTAGAGGTTGTGCATGCCTTGATACGTTAGCTCACCAGTCCAAAGTGCCTTCATGCTCGGAATGTAGGTCACCATTTCTGATGCCGCTTCAGTGCCTGATGCATCCATGAATTGCATCTCTAGGCCGTCGATAACCAGCGTTTCAATTTCTTCGTTGTGGTTAAGTTCGTAATCCGGCAATACGTAAGTGATGGTGCCAGTCGACAAGCCTTTCGCGAGTGCCGCATCCACAATACCGTGCTCATGACGATTCAGTGTTGCGCCATATTGATAAGCGGTACGTCGAGACATCGCATTACCTGCCAGTACGTTTTCGTCGACGATTTCTTTCGTGATGTTTTTTGAACCGTACACTTTTACGTCTGGGTAGGCCTCTTTGATTGCTCGTGCACCACCAAAGTGATCGGCATGTGAGTGTGAGTAAATCATCGCTACGACAGGTAAGTCGCCACCATCAGGCACGTTGTTCTTGAAGAACTTTAATGACTTAGCCGCGGATTCTTTTGTGAGAAGAACGTCGTAAGCAATCCAACCATTGTCACTGCGGATGAAAGATATCGACGCCAGATCAGCACCACGAACTTGATACACTTTGCCCGGGACAACTTCGTACAAACCTTCAGCAGCTTGGTTCAGCACGGCTTGACGCCAAAGCGAAGGGTTCACTGAATCGGGCGCTTGATCGGCATTGTTCACGCTAGGGTCGATGAAGTTGAAGCTGTTACGAATAATATCGCCAGTTTCTTGATCGAAGCTCGCAATCAACCCTTTGTTGTTATTGTCGAACGCGCGAGTGTCTTCGAAGTTCAGCGTTTTCGCGAATTTTTGGTTTGCTTTCGTCGTCATCTCGGTCGCATCTTTGCCACCCTGATCGCCGATATCGCTAAAGTGTGCGTGGTCATGGTTAGCTGCAATAGCAGGAAACGCAAGAGAGATTGCTAGGAACAGTGATGCATTTTTGAAAGTGCGTGATGGAGTCATAGGTGCCTCTTCAATTCGGGATTTCGTTTCGTTGAGGAAATTATATGCCTAAGACATATAGCAAAAAATAAAGTAAGCTTTAGTTAACACATCACGATTAGCTATGTATTGAGTCGTGCAATGGTTAGGGAACGAAGATAAAACCTGACCTATGATTGATTAAGAGCACATTGACAGGGAGAGTAACGGTGAGCGACATGGAAAAGTTGGATTTAAATCTACTGAGCGTGTTCTTAGAAGTGTATCGATTAAAGTCGATCACGCTTGCATCAGAATCGCTTGGTATGACTCAACCTGGAGTCAGTGGCGCTTTGAAACGGCTGCAAGCACAATTGGATACAGACCTTTTTATTCGAGAGGGTAGAGGTATAACACCGACCAATGCAGCGATGCAGTTGGCGTTACGTGTAGAGCCCGCATTGGACGGGATAACCAGCGCGGTCAGTACCTTAAAGCAGTTCGATAATCAGCAGCATCATGTGTTTCGAATTCTGGTCAACGAGATCGGTTTAACCAAGCTTCAGCCCCTTGTGGAAAAGGACGATACGCTTGGTAATATCTCAATTGAATTCAATATGGTGCCAAGCAATGAAGAAGATCTGCTGCAGAGTTTGAGCATGCAGCAAGCCGATTTAGCGATCGATATTCACTACCCACAAGTGAATGGCTATATGAACCAGCAAGTGATTGAAGATGAGCTCGTGCTGATCGCCAAGAAAGGGCATCCAAGGATTGATGGATCGGTAACGGAAGCGCAGTATTATCATGAGAAACACATCACCTTCAGAATGCGTCGCTCTCACCTTTACACCGCGGATTACTTTACAAAAAATCCGATACAGCAGCGAAAAGTCAGTTCCGAATGTGATTCATTGATGACGATGTGTGTGTTGGTCTCTGGCTCCGACTGTGTTGGTAGCACATCTAGAGGTTTTGCTAATCAATTTGCGGAGCGATTCCAACTGCAAGTGCTCGAGCAACCTTTTGAGGTCTTGCCGATGAAACAGTATATGATTTGGCATAAACGAACAGACTTAAACACGGCACATCAATGGTTAAGAACCAAGATTCAACAATACATGACGAGCTCTCAAAGTTGTTAACGATTCAATGAAAAACGGCTTCCATTTGGAGGCCGTTTTTGTCTCTGTTACTTGAGGGTTTTAATTAGGTTTTTGGGATTCAATCAACTTATTGTGCGCGTTTCTGACGAGCGGCTTTGAGCATTTTCATTGGCGACATTCCTGTCACCAACATGGTGCCGGTGATAACCAGAATTGAACCAACAATCGTATTGATGCCAATTGCTTCATCTAAGAACAAGTTACCCCAGAGAATACCAAATACCGGAATGATGAAGGTCACGGACAGGGCTGAAGGTGCGCCGAGTTCAGAGACGAGATTGAAGTAAAGTAGATACGCTAACCCAGTACATACCGCGCCTAATAAGATAACCGACGTAGTGATCGTAACGTCGGGTGTTTCTCTCATCGGAATAAAGAATACAAATGGCAAAACCAGCAACACCGCAGCCCACATGCTGCCATGAGCATTGTTGAATGCCTCAACTTTAGGGGCTTGTTTGGTATAGTTTGACGCTATTCCGTAGCTAAAGGCCGCCATCACTGCTGCAAAGATAGGAAGCATAGCCTCACGGCCAATGTTCATCGCATCCCAACCGACTAACACGCCAACTCCCGTTACCCCAATCCCAAGTCCCAATAGAACTTTCGCCTCGAGTGCTGTTTTAGTCCATATCGCACCAATGATTGCCGCCCATATTGGCGCGGTAGAGTTCAAGATGGCGAGTGTCGAGGCGTTAAGTGTCTGCGCGGCATAAGCGAAAAGCAAAAAAGGAAGTGTGGTGTTAAACAGCCCGAGAATGAAGAAGTGTTTAGCGTGATCATGAAAAGAGAGCTTCTTTTTTAAATAGAAAGAAACTAAAAGCAGAGTAAGTGCTGCAAACAGAACTCGCGCTTCAATTAAGACTGCGGGCCCTAATGGATTGGCCGCCATTCTCATGAAAAGAAACGAGCCTCCCCATATAGCCGCAAGTAGTATCAGTTTTAAAAAGCTCACAGTTTGAATCTCTGATTGTGTAAAACCTGACTATGGAGGAAAGATAACTATTACACAAACATAGATGCCAATACTGTGCAGTTATGGACATAAAATCGAGCCCGTTAATCAGGAACAATTTCGATGAATTTCGTTCTGTTTATTGTTCCTTATTTGATGAGTAATCTAGCGTTAAACATCAAACTTAGGCAAACAAAATGAAGATTGAACACATCGCAATTTGGACCAAAAAACTCGAAGTACTAAAGCGATTTTATGAAGATTATTTCGGCGCGACATCGAACTCAAAATATCACAACCCAACTAAAGGGTTTTCTTCATACTTCCTCTCGTTTGAAACGGGAAGTCGCTTAGAGATCATGGAAATGGATTCTGTGCCTGAATCGAAAGATGACATTTATGACCAGTTCACAGGCTTCATTCACATGGCGATATCACTAGGTTCGGAACAGGCGGTCGATCAACTGACTCAACGCTTGGTTGAAGACGGCTATGAGCGCTTAGATGGCCCAAGAAGAACAGGTGATGGCTATTATGAGAGCTGTGTGATCGATCCTGATGGTAATCGTTTGGAACTTACCGTTTAATGTAGAGACTTAATTGAGTTACTCATCTACTAACGGAACTGAGGTATGACAATGATGAAGCTTGCTGTGACTTTCCTTTTTAGTCTTGGGCTTATGGGATGTGCTACCTCAGAACCGGTGTATGAGCAGGAGACGGACTCGAAACCTGAACCATCACAACCCATAGGTTACCTCGGTTTTAAAGCTCACCAAGAGTGGGCCATTCAATTTAACGACTGTACGGTCTATGATTTAACAGGCGCACAACCTTACCAGTGGTTTGATCGCACTTCAGCCTCTGTGAGCTGTTATACGTTTAAGCCAAACGATGCTATCAAGACTCTGTTGGTTTACTCCGATGCTGATTTCAACAGCAATAAACTCACTCCAATTGACCGTTTTCAAGAGTTGCAGGTATCAGAATCAGGCTGGGGCATTTTTCCTGCCGTCTACGAGACCAACGGCACCAATTGGCTGAAAGTCAAAGAGGGTTGGATTCACCTCACACTAGCCGATCAGACTTTGGTTCAGTTCTATCCCGGAACTCAAGACCAATCTAGCAAACACACACATGATCAATATTTTGAAGAGCACTGATCGTAACGCTGACTTTTGATTAGTCTGTAGTTCGATCAGAAAAAGATCGTTTAGTCATTGCTGAAACCGGTTTCAATCTGTATCTTTGCTTTTATTGAAATCGGTTTCAGGGCTGTAATGAGCTCTCTAATCCTGATCTTTTTCACGAATAACTTGTAGCGAGTAATGGTATGAACAACGAATTTCCGAACGATTTTTTATGGGGTGGTGCGGTTGCAGCACATCAACTAGAAGGCGGCTGGGATGCGAATGGTAAAGGTGTCAGTGTTGTTGATGTTTTAACAGCGGGCGCTCATGGTGTACAACGTCGAATCACTGACGGCGTGATCGACGGCGAAAACTACCCAAACCAAGTCGCTGTTGATTTCTACCATCGATACAAAGAAGACATTAAGTTATTTGCTGAGATGGGCTTTAAGTGCTTCCGAACCAGTATTGCTTGGACGCGTATTTTCCCAAATGGCGATGAAGCCGAGCCGTGTGAAGCGGGTTTAGCGTTTTACGATGATTTGTTTGATGAGCTGTTGAAATACGATATTCAGCCAGTGGTAACACTGAGTCACTTTGAAATGCCTTACCACCTAGCTAACGAATATGGCGGCTGGATGAACCGAAAAGTGATCGATTTCTTTGTTAAGTATTCAACTACGGTGATGGAGCGATACCAGCACAAAGTGAAATACTGGATGACGTTCAATGAGATAAATAACCAGATGAATACTTCGGCAGATATCTTTGGCTGGTTATGCTCTGGCGTGAAATTCCCACAGTGCGAAAAGCCGCAAGAAGCAATGTATCAAGCGGTCCACCACCAGTTTGTGGCAAGTGCTTTAGTGGTTAAGAAAGGTCACGAGATCAACCCAGATCTTCAGATCGGTGCGATGTGTGCGATGGTGCCTTTCTACCCTCGTTCTTCAAAGCCAGAAGATATCATGGTGGCACAGCAAGCGATGCGTGATCGTTACTTCTTCTCGGATGTGATGGTGCGTGGTCACTACCCAAATTACGCTAAGCGTGACTGGGCAATCAAAGGCTTCAATATTGAAATGCAGCCAGAAGATGAGCAAATCTTGAAAGAAGGTAAAGCGGATTACTTAGGCTTTAGCTACTACATGTCGAATACCTTGGATTCTTCTTCGCATCAGTCAACCGAAGAAGCGATGGACGGCGGTCATGAGAACTCGGTCGATAACCCATTTATCCAGTCTAGCGATTGGGGCTGGCCAATTGATCCAACAGGTTTACGTTTCTGTTTAGCGTCTCTGTATGAACGTTATGAAGTGCCATTGTTTATTGTTGAGAACGGTTTTGGCGCTGTTGATACCATTGAAGAAGATGGCAGCATTAATGATGACTACCGCATTGCTTACCTTGGTGACCACATCAAAGAGATGAAAAAAGCCGTAGCGATTGATGGCGTTGACTTGATGGGCTACACCCCTTGGGGCTGTATCGACTTAGTTTCATTCACCACGGGCGAGATGAAAAAACGCTACGGATTCATTTACGTAGATAAGCACAACGATCAATCTGGCTCACTAGAACGCAAACGCAAGAAGTCGTTCGAGTGGTATAAAGGCGTGATTGCATCTAACGGTACCACTATTTAGAATGCATTTCCCAGCGCAGTTATGTGAACTGTGAGCTGTCATTTTGCAATGAATTAGTCGGCCTATGTCGGCTAATTTTTTATAAAGGAAAAGAAGCGAATGGTAACCATGCTTGATGTCGCGAACCGCGCAGGCGTATCTAAATCGACCGTTTCTCGTGTCTTAAATGGCAAGAACATCGTGCGCCCAGATGTGGTGAAAAAGGTATTCGATGCGATTCAAGAAACAGGTTATCGACCGAACTTGTTGGCTCAGCAATTGGCGACCAAGAAGACCAATTTCATCGGCTTTGTAATCACCAATGAGTTGTTCAATGGCCCTTACTTTTCTTCCTTGATGTATCACGCGGCTTCTTATAGCGAAAAGTCGAATCACCAATTGGTGATCACCGATGGCAAACACAGCGCTGAAGACGAAAGAAAGGCGATCAACTTCCTGCTGGATATGAAGTGCGCGGGCATCATCATCTATCCGCAATGCTTAACCGAAAGCGAGATTGCAAAGATCATCGAAAGTACTGACACACCGATTCTGGTACTCAACCGAGAAATGCCGTCGAAGCCTAATCATGCCATTACCACCGACCATTATCAGAGCGCTTGTTTGATGGTTGAGCACATCATCGAGCAAGGCCATACAGACATTGCAGTGATTCGTGGTAAAGCCGGTTCTTCGACCGATGAGTTGCGTTACCAAGCCTATCAAGATGTGCTAACTAAACAGGGTATTGCATTGGATGAGTCCAAGGTTGTTCAAGGTGATTGGACGATGGAGAGCGGTTATCATGCGGCTCAGGCTCTGGTAAAAAGCAAAGCAACATTCACCGCTATCTTGTCTGAAAACGATGACATGGCGATTGGTGCGATTAAGGCGTTAACCGAACTTGGGTACTCATTGCCTCAAGATGTTTCTATCGTTGGTTTTGATAACAGCAAAGTGGGGGCGTTTTTAACGCCAAGCTTAACGTCTGTCAGTGTGCCATTAGAGCAAATGACGCAAAAGGCGATCCTGCAAATTGTCGGTGAAACAGAGCAAGCGACCACCATCAATACCACTGGCAGTTTGGTGTTACGTGATTCGATAGCGAAGCTAAATTAGCACCGTTCGAATTTCATATTTCACCTACAAAAAGTGACGAGCTGCGCATCTCTTAAACCAAGCTCAAACACTCCTTATTCACTGTTATTTAGATGTGCGATATTGCGTTTTTTGGTCGATGAATTGACCACCATTAGTTAAGTAATGTGAAACTAGCTAAGTAATATGAAAATAGCTGAGTGATGCGAGAACAGGTAAGTAACGTGAAAACAGAAAAACAAAAAATGCTAGCAGGCGAACCTTATCAGGCTTGGGATAAAGAGCTTTATGCCGCTCGTATCGAGTGTCGTAAGGTGCTTCAAAAACTCAATAACAGTATTCCTGACACTCCTGAATGGGAAGCGGCAACGCAAGAGCTCATTCCGGGCTGTGAAAACGCGCATCTAGAACCTCCATTTCGTTGTGACTACGGCTCGAACATCAAGCTGGGCAAGAACTTCTACGCTAACTTTAACTGCGTGATTTTGGATGTGGCTGAAGTGACCATTGGCGACAATGTGCTGCTTGGTCCGAACGTTCAAATCCTGACCGCAGGTCACCCACTCGATGTGAAAGGCCGTGTAGAAGAAGGCGTTGAGTTTGGCACGCCAATTAACGTTGGTGACAATGTTTGGTTAGGTGGTGGTGTGATCATCTGCCCTGGCGTGACCATTGGCGAAAACAGTGTGATTGGCGCGGGCAGTGTGGTAACTAAAGACATCCCAGCCAATGTGGTTGCAGTCGGTAACCCATGTAAAGTGCTGAAATCGATCGATAACGGACAATAATCAGATGTAAATGACGAAGCCCGAACCTAGGTTCGGGCTTTGTTTTTTCTATCCTTGCTAGATGCTAGATGCTAGATGCTAGATGGAACAGCTTGTTGTGCTTGCTTCTTATCTAACGCACCACTGAATCGAGTCAGAACAAGAGCGATCAAAACGATCACCGCACCTACCCAAGGGGTGTTCATTAATCCAGATTTCGCGACAATCAAACCACCGCCCCATGAGCCCAATGCAATACCGACGTTGAAGGCGGCAATGTTCAATCCAGAAGCGACATCGACTGCGTCTGGTGTGTATTTCTCAGCCAGTTTCACAACATACACTTGTAGCCCCGGAACGTTACCGAATGCGAATGCACCCCAAACCAAAATGGTGGCAACAGCTGCGTAAGGGTTTACTGCGGTAAAGTTGAATACCACAAGTACCGCGGCTAAACCAGAGAAGATAACGGTCAGCGCTTTAATCGGGCCCATCTTGTCGGCCATTTTACCGCCCCAGATGTTACCTACCGCGACTGACACACCGTAAACCAACATGATTAAACTGATTGAGCTCGAATCAAATCCTGATACATTTTCCAGTATTGGAGCAAGGAACGTAAACGCTGTGAATGTGCCGCCATAACCCAGTGCTGTGATAGCGTAAACCAACAGTAAGCGTGGTTGAGTTAGAACCTTTAGTTGTGCTGAAATCTTGGCCGCTGGTGGTTGCTTAAGGTTGTTTGGAACCAAGATAG
The DNA here is from genome assembly GCF_041439075.1 of Vibrio sp. FF145. Taxonomy (NCBI): domain Bacteria; kingdom Pseudomonadati; phylum Pseudomonadota; class Gammaproteobacteria; order Vibrionales; family Vibrionaceae; genus Vibrio; species Vibrio sp. FF145. The sequence goes on along the minus strand of NZ_JBGONH010000003.1, from coordinate 68,290 downwards.
CGCTACCGATAAGAGCAATAAGACCAAGCAGAGCAACGATCAAGAAGGTCGCTTGCCAGCCAAAGGTTTGGCCGATATAAGTGCCCAGTGGTACGCCGGTTACCAATGCAACCGTTAAACCGGTAAACATGATCGCAATGGCACTGGCTGCTTTATCTTTTGAAACCAAACCTGTCGCGATGGTCGATCCAATCGAGAAGAACACACCATGGGCAAGGCCAGTCAAAATTCGTGCGGCGATCAGCGTGTTATAGCCTGGAGCTTGCCACGCCAATAAGTTACCAATGACAAACAATGCCATCACGGTTAGCAACACCGCTTTACGATTCCATTTGCCGGTTAATGCCGTTAATACTGGTGCGCCAATAGCAACGCCAAGCGCGTATAAACTGACTAATAGGCCTGCCGATGGCAGTGATACATTCAAGTCGCTCGCCATGGTAGGAATCAAGCCTACGATGACAAACTCTGTGGTTCCGATGGCAAAGGCGCTGAGCGTCAATGCAAGTAATGCTAGTGGCATAATCATCTCTCTTACTGTTCTTTGTTAAATACCGAGCGCGATAAAATGGGGCAGCTTGTGACAGCAATAGGAGCGCTTCGTTTGATGGCGAGGATTATCTAGCAAAATATATTTGTGAAAAATGCCATCATTAACAAATAACCTTTGTGAAATTTGCAATAATTAAAGAGTTAGCCGATCATTGGATTAAGCTGATGAGATCGAAAAGACTCAGATGATTTGAGCTGTGATGAGCACAAGCGAGATGACATTAAACAAAATGAAGATAGCGAAGGAGCCTCATGTTAACCCGTTCAGATGATTTAGAAATGGTACTCACCGTTGTCGATGCTGGTGGTTTTTCTGCGGCGGCAGAGGCGTTGGATGTGCAGGTCGCCAAGGTGTCTCGTTCGGTGAGTAAGGTTGAGTCGCAACTCGGCGTCTCAATATTCAACCGAACAACGAGACGCGTGGAATTGACGGAGGAAGGGCGGCAGTTTGTCGATTCAGTCAGGGTGGGATTACAGATGATCCAGAGCGCGGAAGAAGAAATCGTGTCGCGCGGAGAGTTGCCAAAAGGTCGTTTAAGAGTCGATGCCGCCAGTCCATTCGTATTCCATCAGCTAGTGCCGTTGGTGCAGTCATTCAAAGAGGCTTACCCAGACATTGAGTTGGAACTCACTTCCAACGAAGGCTTCGTTGATCTTCTCGAAAAGAGAACCGATGTTGCGATTCGAATCGGTAAGTTGTCCGATTCAACATTGCACGCTCGACCGTTAGGAAAAAGTTTACTCCATATTGTGGCGTCACCTGATTATCTCGCTAAGCGTGGGCTACCCACCAAACCTGAAGATTTGAGTTCGCATCAAATTGTGGGATTTGCGGGTAACAAAGTGCTTAACCATTGGCCTTTACCAAACCAAAGTGACGTCGCGCCTACTGTGACAGCCAGTAATGGTGAAACCGTGCGTCAACTAGTCTTAGCTGGAAATGGGATTGCTTGTCTGTCGGGGTTTATGGTGCAGGAAGATATGGCAGCAGGGCGTCTAATCCCTATTCTGGAACAAGACAAACTTGCGAATACAGATCGAGAGCGAGTGAATGCGGTTTACTACAAGTCGTCCTCTGTCTCTAAACGTATCTCGGCGTTTATTGATTTTATACAGCCCCGTTTGAGCTTGTAGGGAAGAATGAAACACTCTTTAGCAGCACACAGCCAAACCGTTATTTGAATCGTTTGAGAACGGGTATTCGTATCAATGTTTAGAGAGCACATATTGTTGTATTGAGATTCGATAGGTGGATGTGATCTCAATAGCGTTTACTGACTTTCAGTGTTTAAAACCCACCCGCCCAAGCATCGAAGTCATCAATATTGTCGAGTTCTTGCTGGCTTCTTGGCGCAGGGTAATAAGGCAAGGCTAACCTTTGAGCGGAAGGTTGCAGTTCCCAATCGGGCGTAATCTTAAGTCGGGTTAACTCATCGTTGAGGCGCACAAACATATAGTAGCCATCGGCATGGGTATTGGCGTAACTCGCGATTGTTGCGATATCACCAGAAGGTAATTTTACGTATCGACCCAGTGGATAGAGCTGGTGCAATGCGAAACTCACTTTGGGATCTTCAAGTTTGCCTTGCTTAAAGCGTTCTAATCCGATGGCGGTTGAAGTAGTGCGCGGCTTCCACCCCGTGAGGAACAATCCACTCAAGTTATCTTGGAACGGTTTACCCTTTCGATTGCCTTCATTGGTAATGAATTGAACCGTCAGCGTGTCTCCAGATTCTTGCAGAATTTCTAAAAACTGTTCACCAGTGCGATCGACCAAAAGCTTCATAATATCCAGCTACCATCAAGAATGAGAGACGATAAAGGGTACTACTTTAGGGGAGGCTTGTGTAGAGACGGTAAAGCTTACGTCGCGTGAACAATGTTTTCGGTGTTGATCCTTTCATGCCCTTAGAGCAACAACAGCTTTAACGCTTACGCAAGTAATGAGTTTGCACTATCTCATCAAGGTACGTCGTGACGCCTTTCAACGTAAAGTCGACGGGAGATACTAAGTCACCAAATAACGGGGACCCACCACCAAGCACGACAGGAATGGTCGAGATGATCAGCTCATCAATCAGGTCTTCTTTCATGAAGTTTTGAATGGTAATGCCGCCATCAATGTACAAGTTCTTTAGGCCTTTGTTATTCAAATCCGCGACAATCTGTTTAAGCTCGCCCTTCATCAAAAATACTTTACCTTCAAGCTCTTGAGGTACTTCATTTAAAGTGTTGCTCAGTACATAGACTGGCTTGCTGTAAGGCCAATCAATGCCAAAGCTCAACACCATGTCCATTGTATTACGTCCCATGACCAGTGCATCGATATGATCAGTATGAGCGTTGTAACCCATGTCGTCACCGTCTGGATTTGGAATCGCTTGCAGCCAATCTAAGCCACCTTGCTTGTCTGCAATGTAACCGTCAAGGCTGGTTGCGATGAATACAATATTTGACATTTTTAACTCCGATATCAATGAGAAACTTGGCATCTACACGGTAATAAATTAAAATATTCTACAGTGTAGAAATAAAGTTTAAGAGGTGACGGTATGACTGTCAAGGATCAGAAACGAGGTCGACCAAAGAGTGGATCAAGCCAACTCAGCGCAGAGAGAATTCTCACTATTGCTAAAAGCATGATGCGAGAGAGTGGCAAAGTGCCAAGTGTTCGAGGGTTGGCGACGGAACTCGGGGTCGATGCGATGGCTATATACTATTACTTCAAAAACAAAAACGATCTGCTTGAGGCAATCACAGTTTCTTTGATTGAAGAAGTGGCACAGCCAGAGCTGAATCAAGACTGGCAAGATAACCTATATCGGCTCAGTGTGAGTTACTTGTCGATGCTCAACGAATATAGAGGCTTGTTAGAGACCTTATTGACCATGAAATCCCTCGGGCCAATGGAAGTATTTAGTGAACGCTTTGAAGCGGTGTTGAGCCCGTTAGCGTTAACCGATGAGCAAACCAAAAACGCGCTGGATTTGCTGGTGGATTATTTACACGGCTACGCTCTGGCGTTGAACTGCAACCCAGACCGAACTGAACTCACCATTGAAATGGTCGAAAAGCCGCTGAGTTTATACTGTTTAGCACTCACTCAACTTAAGTGATCTGTAGGCAATTTACTGACCTTTAAATTTATACTGGATAATTACCTATAAATTTCAGGCTTTAGCAGTAATAATCAATGAATAGATCGGAATAGCTTGTTCATTGAAAAGCTGTCCGGAAAGTTTCTAAAGACGCCATCGTGAAAAGGAAGTCAGATACATGCCTGTGCTCCAACGCATCAGTTTAACGTTAATCTTAATCGCCGTTTTAGGTGGGTGTTCTTCACTTCCTGAAGGCATCGATCATCCAACAGAACCGCCAACCTCTCCTGCACCTAGTTCTTTATCGGTTCTAACCAATGAATTTCAGCCTGAAGCTTTAGATCAAGGCACTACTGCGGTTCGTCTGCAAGAGTCTGGTTGGGATGCTTTGGCACAGCGATTGGCGTTGGTTGAAAGTGCAGAGCACACCATTGATATTCAATATTACATCTGGAACTCTGACGAATCGGGCAGGTACCTAGCGAGTCGTTTGTTAGCAGCTGCTGATCGTGGTGTTAAGGTGCGAGTCATGCTCGACGACATTAACCTCAATGAGCGTGAAGGCTTATTATCAGCACTGGATGCACACCCGAACGTCGAGATCCGAATCTTCAACCCAACACCAACACGCCGTGGCTTTAGTAAGTGGTTGAGCTTCCTTGGTGATTTCTCTCGCTTAAACCGCCGTATGCACAACAAGTCGTTTACTGTCGATGGCACCTTGTCTGTGGTTGGTGGGCGTAATATTGGTGATGAATACTTCGACCTTTCTGATGAAATCAATTTCCGAGATCGCGATGTATTGGTGATGGGCTCAGTCGTTACCACTATCCAAACCAGCTTTGTCGAGTACTGGAATAGCCGTTGGTCTTACCCTGTCGATATGCTGGGTGATGACGAACAACCTGATCTCTCAAAGATAGATAATATTGTCGTTCCGCATTATCAAAATTACCCTGAGTTACCATTAGATCGTAAGGCTGCGGATAGCTTACTGAAAGAGGTGATTGGTGAGATGACATGGGTGAATGCGCGTTTTGTTTACGATCAGCCCGTCCCTGACGATTCAGACAATACCGATGAACCGAAAGCGACCGCGATTCTTCTAGGGAAACTGGCGAGCGAATCGAAACAAGAGATCTTGTTGGAATCGGCTTACCTTGTATTCGATGATGGTCAGCTTGAAGAGTGGCAGGTATTGAACAACAAGGGCGTTGAGATAAAAGCGCTAACGAACTCTATGGCCTCTAATGATCTGGTGACTAATCACTCCGCTTATGCGGGCAGACGTTACGACATGTTGGATCATGGCATCGACCTGTTTGAGCTAAAACCAGAATCTAAGCTGTGTGAAGCATCGACTCAAGACGTGTCTAAATGTGCACCTGAGACGGCCTATGGCTTGCACGCTAAATCAGTCGTATTCGACCGCAGCATCGCGAGCATCGGCTCATTTAACTTCAACTTGCGCTCTACCTATCTCAATACTGAATCGGTTTTGATCATCGAGAACAAAGAGATTGCTGAAACGTTAGCTGACACCATTGAGCAAGCGATGAGTGAAGATAATAGCTGGCGCTTGGAACTGGAAGACGGTGATGTGTATTGGTATTCAGGCGAGAAAAGCTGGGACAGCGAACCAGAAACGGGTAAGTGGGAACGAATGCAGTCTGGCTTCCTACAATTGTTACCGATTGAGAAATATCTGTAAGCTAGCCGCCTCTGGATAAATAAAAATGTCAGCGTATATTACGCTGACATTTTTGTTTGTGCTGCTGTTTGCTGTGGTTTGTTGCAAGCTCTTAACGGCTTAACGGCTTAACGGCTTAACGGCTTAACGCTTGGTCAGCTGCTTGCTGTTCAAGTAAGGCAGGATATGCGGGCGAGATTCGCCAGACAGCTTTTGAGTGATCTGTTGTGACCAACTGCTCTGCTTTTGGTTGCTTGAACGGCTTGCGTAGTAGCTCTGCATTGAATCATCGTAGCTAGCAATGTCATCTAGGCTCAGCGGTTGGTATTGGTTTTCGTGCATGACTACGTGGGCAGGAAGGCGAGGTTTAACCTCTGGTTGTTGTGCAGGGTGGCCTAAACACATCCCGAACAACACGGCAGTGTGCAGTGGCAGTTCTAACAGTTCATCGACTTGTTGTGCGCTGTTACGCAGCCCGCCAATGTAAACGCCACCCAAACCTAGAGACTCAGCAGCCAGCATGCAGTTTTGCGCCATGATGCCAGAATCTACCGCGCCAATCAGGGTCAGTTCAGTAAAGTCGGTTTTCACTTCAGGGTTGATTTGAGCGTGGCGTTGATAGTCGATACAGAACACCAAAAACTCTGCCGCGTTCTCAACGTAAGCTTGGTTACCTGCGTATTCGGCTAACAGTTTGCGCTTCTCTTTGTCTGTCACTCTCACGATAGAAACAGCCTGCAGTAAGCTCGATGACGAAGCCGCGAGACCAGCTTGAATAATCACATCAAGTTGTGCTTTTTCAATCGGTTGATTTGTATATTGACGAATGGAGCGGTGCCCCAGAATAGTTTCAATCGTGCTGTTCATAACTCTCAGACAGTCCTTGTGATGATGACGTAGAGAATCACAATAACGACAATTACCATGAGCGTAAAGGGTGTTCGAGCCTTTCTGGTTGGCAGAATGATATTCATGAATTTAAAAGGATTGCTGTCACAGCCAATCCTTTTTTGTACGGTTTCTTGCTAGAAGCGAATAACGCTCAAGAGTTCGCTTTAATGGCGAAGAGACAAAGTGATGAAGTGAACTCTGTTGGTCGAATAGCTGCCAGAAGGCTGAAATAGTCCTGAGTCAGCATTAATTTCACCATGGCCTAAATCTTGGTATTGGTAGCTCAATCCTAGATGTAAGTCGTTGGATATCTTCTTCTCAGCGCCGAATCCGATACGCCACTGTTTATCGAGCGGGAGTAACACATCTCTGTTTTGACTGCTTACAGGGCTCGTGTCACCGCTCACTCCGCTGTACAGCAACCAATCCTCGTATGCGTATTCCACACCAACCCCTAGAGAATAGGTGGTTGAGTATTTGTCATCATAATCTTGCCATGTCTCCATGTTGGAGCTGAGTAGAAGGTTTAAGTCTTCATTTAATGAATGCTTCAACCCTAAGTTTAAGCTTCGAACCCATGTTAGTTCAGAGCTAATGCCAAAAGCGTTGGCGTTATCAAGGGAAAGGTCGTGATCAAATTGGCCCTGATAACTGACACCCAATTGTGTGTTGTCACTGATGTGGTGATTGATACTCAGGCCGAATCCTAGGTCGAGGCTATCTCCTTGAAGCTCTCGACCATTCAATGCTTGAGTTTCAAGCGCTGCGTGCTGCAATATCAAAGAACCACCAAGAGACAGTTGTTCATTGACCTGATATGACAATGACGACGTAAAGTTGAGTGCCGAAATGCTATTTTCTTTGATCAATAAAGCAGGGTGTGCGCCAACGCCGTGTGAGTATTTAACGCCAGTGCCGCCAGCTGCGTGCAATGCTGCGCCGACGACCCATTGGTCATTGAGCCTTGATGCGTAAGACAAATGAGGGAGAACATCGGCGCTGCTTCCTGTGGTCGAAGCCGAGTTATCGTCACGGACAAAAGTGGTTTCAACATCGAGGTATTGAACGCCGAGAATCCAAGCGCTTTCTTCAATAGCCGATAACCCCGCAGCATTGGTGATCACGGCGGATGCATCGTTCACGGTTACGTTTCCTGCGCCGGCTGTGCCAACGCTTTTGGTTGTCGCAATCTGAGATAGGTTTAATCCACCCGCGTGAGCGAGAGAGCTGACTATCCCTGTTACTAACAGAGACAGTGTGATGAAAGGTGTTTTCAAGAATAGAACCTCATTTTCAGTGTATGAGTTATGTTTCCAGTAATTTGGGTGATGTTTCTAGCAGTTCGAGCCATGCTCTTAGAGAGAAGTCATTGCCACGAGCGAACACTAAGAACGCCGTGGCAATTGACTTGATCGACTTAATTGCCTTAGTTGGATTAATCGAAGTAATTAACTTAATTGAGGCTAGAGCTTTTCAACTTGTGGCAGTGGATATTCATTGTCGAGAACGGCTTGAGTTGGCTCATACAGGCGCATGTGAAGATAGAAGTCATCTTGAGGCGCGGGTAGCCAGTTACACGTCGGATCGGACGGTTTTACGTATTGAATGCATATTGGCAAGGTGCCGTCTTCTGCGTATTTCAGCTCATCTTTACGATTGGTTGAAATGGAGTAGCGTTGAATGAAGTTCTCAACCATGAACAGGTTTTTAGCGTCGTACATGGTCAAAGACCAAAAGGCGTCAGCGGGTGCATCGGCAGGCATGGTCATTCGATATTGATTGGATCCCGACAGTTGCTCGCCATTCGAGTCTGTGTATCGATTTGGGTAGAGTGCTCGCTCTGGTACATTCAAACCAGCCGCACGCATATTGATGCTCGCTCGGCTCAGGTAATCATTTCCGTAGCGGCCACCCTCGTACATCATCGACCAGCCATTATTGACATCGCCGATGCTTCGACCAGCGTATTGAATGATCTGTTGTGAAGACTCAATCGCGCGCATTAGCCCTTTTTTCTGTGCTGAGGTTAGCGCTTCAGGGTTAAAGGGGGTCGATCCTCCAATACCAATTTGTTGGAATTGATCAACAATGGCAGCATCTTCTGGAATCGGGTTTTTTCGTAGTTCACGGTCAATTAGCGAATACCACTCTAGCCCTTCAGGCCTCGCCATGGGTGGGATACGACCTGTCGAAGCTTTGAGCTCTACGATGTCATGCTCTGCGCCGAGTTGATCGAGTGGGTAGCTGAGGAATTTATCGTGAATAACCAGTGCGTCATTGAGGTCTTGCTCGCCAAACACGCCCGTTCGTTGAATCAACCAAACCATAGGAGTGCGAGATTCTACGACACGATCAATTCCCTCTGGTACTTCACCAGCCCATCCTTTGTTGACCAAAAGCACTTTTGAACCTTGGTCGCCTACATTCTTCACGTGCAGATCTTCAATCGAATCTGAGTAAGCATCCAATAGCTGAACAATGTAGTAACGGTTATCGGTGCGAGGAATATCAATCACCATTGGACCTGATAAATCCAGATCGTAGTGAGCTTGTGAGTAGAGCGTATCGTTGTTGACGGTCGGTACAATCCTATCCTGAGGTCCGGATAGAACGCGTGTTTTACCCATCTCATTCAATGGTGCCATAGCGTTGTCCATCGGCGCATCAACAGATGTGGTCGTTTGCCTAACCGCAGCCACGGTTAATGGACCTGTACCATAGATAAATGCTTGAACACCTAGATTGTAAGCGAGCTCTTCTTCAGGATTAATAGATTGTTGGGCAAGGGATGGCATCGCGATAATACTGGATAAAGAACACACTAAACTGGTCAGTACACTTTTCTTATAGAGGAGCTTTCTCATAGAACACCTTAGATCGTAGGAACAGAATTAGGCATTTATCATATGAGCAAGTGAGATTAAGGAGTGTAATAGCCGATATTAAGGATGTTAATAGTCTAATTTTACCACTCAAGTATTTGTTTTAGTTAACATTATTTAGGGTGGTGAAGCGACTCTACGACGTGTGCAGGTAGGGGGCGTGAGGCGCTATTGTTTGATTGATTTTCGGTTGATATGTTGGCAAAAAAGTACGGGAATCGATATGAACACATCTACTTATCCTTTTAGCTTATTCATTAAAGCAGAAGGGGCTCAATGTAATTTGGATTGTAGCTACTGCTATTATCTTAATAGACAAGATGTCGATAAGAGGTCTTCAATGTCTCTGGACATGATGGAGAAAATTGTCGGTGCTCATATCGACGCGCAGCCAATGAAAGATCAGCAAGTGGACTTTATCTGGCATGGTGGCGAGCCTATGTTAAGAGGGCTCGATTTCTATGAAACGGCGATGAAAGCACAGGCAAGCAAAGCGACTACCAAGCTCGTCGTGAATACGATGCAGACCAATGGAACCATGATTAACGATCGTTGGGCGAGTTTCTTTGCTAAACACAATTTCATGATGGGCATTAGTATCGACGGGCCCAATATCCTGAATGACATCGCTCGGATCGACAAAAATGGCGAGTCGTCTTTTGAACGCACAATGCGTGGGATGTCTTATCTAAAGAAGCACAATGTTGATTTTAATACGTTAACGGTCGTGAACAATAAAACCTACAAACACGGTAAAACGATCTATCAGTTTTTGGTTGAAAATGGCAGTGGTTACATGCAGTTTCAGCCTTGTATCGATCATGAGTTGGACAGGCGAACAGGGCATGATTGGTCGTTAACCGGTGAGCAATGGGGGCAATTTCTTTGTGATTTGTTTGATGCATGGAGCGCCAATGATGTCGGTAAAGTGTATATCCAGTTTTTTGAAAACTGTCTAATGGTATTGATGGGTTACCAAAGCCAAATGTGCCATCACAGCGCGACTTGTGGACAGCAATTAATGGTTGAGCATGACGGCAATGTTTACAGTTGTGACCATTATGGGTATCAAGATCATCAACTGGGCACCATGAACAGTGATAAGCTTGCAACCATGGCGAGCTCACCAGAACAAATCGCGTTTGGCACCAACAAATATGAAGAGTTAAACAGCACTTGTCGACGTTGTGACTTTGTTGAACTCTGCCAAGGTGGTTGTCCTAAAAACAGAATAGCAACAATCGAAGATGGCAGTCCGATGAATCATTTATGCCAAGGGTATGAGATGTTTTTTCGTCACGCATTACCCAAATTATTGCCTATGGTAGAAGCGATGAAAAAAGGGTATTCGCCAGCGTACTTTCCACTTTTCTAAATCATTTGGAGTAGGGCATGACCAAAGACCTAAACTTACTGCGGCTCATTTTGGTGCTTAATGAAACTCGTCAAACGGTGAGTGCAGCCAAAACCTTGAACGTAAGTCAGCCGACGATCAGTGTCATGCTTCGTAAGCTCAGAGAACAATTTGATGATGAGTTGTTTGTTAGAGATAAAGCAAGGCTTGAACCCACCCCAAAATGCTTGAAGCTCATCGAAACCTTGCCTCTACTATTAGAACAGCTAGACAACCTTTACATACCCAATGATGAGTGGGGCTTGGAAGATTTAAGAGGGGAGGTTCAAATCATGCTGCCTTCCCCGCTGTTGATCCCAGTGGGTGTGCCACTAATCAAAAAGCTGACCAAAGAAGCGCCGCAAGTGACGTTCCAATGCTCACCTTGGTTAGATAATGGCGTCCAGTCTCTAGAGACCAACCGAATGTGTTGGGGAGTGAGCTATCTTCCTATGGACGTCAATAAAACCCTGACTGAACGCCCAGTTGGCTTTGATAAGTTCATGTTGGTGCTAAGAGCAGACCACCCAATTCAAGGCAACTCCCTTGAGGACATTCTGAAATACCCACTCTGTATCAATATGATCCCTGGTTACATTCAGCCGACCAAGACGGAAATGTTGATCAAAAAATACGACTTAGATAAACACATCGGGCTCAGAAGCAACAATATGAATTTGATGCTAGAAGTCGTTAAGGACAGCGACTTCATCTATGTAACATCGTCGAAATGCCGCTATTTGCTTGATCACTCTTATCGTTGTATCGATTTACCGCCGGAACTATTGAAAGATACCTATCGTCGAGAATTGGCACTGTTTACTCATCAAGCAAACCGCAATAATCCGTTCACGGATTGGCTTCAAAAAGAAATCACGTCGATTATTCAATCCTAGCATCACGCTACTATTCCCTTTAAATAACTCCCCTTTCTAACGGCCACTATTAAGAATCGTAATAGTGGCTATCAAGCCATTTTTGGCCTCTTTCTTATACCATTTACCTCAACAATGGTTCGCTGAGACATGCACAATTTTCGTTGTGACTTCAGCGATTTACTCATAGTGAATGAGGGTTATAAATGTATAAGTCTTTTGTTAAATCCGCTCTGGCGCTTTCGGTACTGGCGAGCGTCAATGTACACGCAGCGAGCCAACCCAATGTGGTTGCCATCATGCTCGATGATGTGAGCCCAACGGATCTGTCTGCCTACCACCGCGGTTTAGGCGCGGTGGATACGCCGAACATTGATCGAATTGCCGAACGCGGCATGATGGTCAGCGATTACTACGCGCAAGGCAGCTCTACTGCAGGTCGTTCTGCCTTTATCACGGGTCAATATCCATTCCGAACAGGCTTAACGTCTGTCGGTCAGCCGGGTTCTTCACTTGGCCTTCAAAAAGAAGATCCAACCCTAGCCGAAATGTTGAAAGACAAAGGCTATGCGACCGTGCATGTCGGTAAAAGTCACTTAGGCGATAACAATAGTCACCTGCCAACGGTGCACGGCTTTGATGAATTCTTCGGTTTCCTTTACCACCTTAATGTTATGGAGATGCCTGAACAGCCTGAATTCCCAACAGACCCTAACTTCAGAGGACGCCCTCGTAACGTTCTTCACACTATCGCTACCGAGAGTGTGGACATGCAAGAAGACCCAAGGTTTGGTGTGGTTGGAAAGCAAACGATTGAAGATAAAGGTCCTTTAGGCGCTAAACGCATGCAAACCGTTGATGGCGAATTTTTAGAGTTTGCTACAAATTGGCTTGATAGACATGAAGCGGAGAAAGACGAACAACCTTACTTCATGTGGTACAACCCGACTCGTATGCACCAAAAAACGCACGTACGTCCGGAATATCAAGGCGCGAGCCAAATCAACACTTACTACGATGGCTTGATCGAACTGGATGACCAGATCGGTGTGTTACTCGATAAGCTTGAAGACTTGGGCGAAATCGACAACACCATCATTCTCTTCACCTCTGACAACGGCGTAAACCTAGATCACTGGCCTGATTCAGGCTCTGCCTCATTCAGAGGACAAAAAGGCACGACATGGGATGGCGGTTTCCGTGTGCCTATGCTGGTCAGCTGGCCAGATAAAATCCCTCAAGGTGAATACACCGATGGCTTCATGACATCTGAAGACTGGGTGCCAACCATTATGGCTGCAGTGGGTGAAGGCGACATTAAGCAAGAGCTGCTTGATGGAAAAGAGTTAAACGGCGAGCGTTACCAAGTCCACTTGGATGGTTATAACCAGCTGGATATGTTGACCAAAGGCGAGCCGAGTCAACGTCATGAGTTCTTCTTCTACAACGAGCAAGATTTGAATGCGTTCCGAGTTGATGATTGGAAAGTGCACCTAAAAACCAAAACGGAGTGGATTGCGCCTCCTGAAGAGTGGCCACTAGGGATGCTCATCAACATCAAGGCTGATCCTTACGAGCGTAGCCCTGATACTCGTGGTTGGTTCTTATGGATGAAAGAGAAGTCTTGGGTATTACCAAAGCTGCAAAAATCAGCGGCGGAATATCAGAAGTCACTCAAAGCGTTTCCACCAAGACAGAAAGCCGGTGGTATTGGTATGGCAGACAAATCAGTGGTTGCTGACTAACGCCAAATACGACTAATACAAGGTGTGCTGTAACAAGCGCACCTTACATATTGCTTTTAGTTGGGACATTAAATGATGAAAAAAAACATACTTGCGGCAGCACTGACTTGTGCTTTCATGGTTGCACTTCCGTCTCCGGTACTTGCGAGCCAATCCGTGGACGCGACCAGCGCAGCTGTGGCAACAAAAACAGCAATGGGGATAAAAACGGAAACTCTCCCCGTTGAGATGGCGAGTTTAGCGTCGCTCAAAAAGGATAATCAGCTATTGGCACAACTTGCCTATGAGTACGCGTACTCGATAGATGAAGCCTACAAATACTTTTACAAAACCGTCGTTGAGCAAGACTACCCTTTGAATCGATTCCAAAATATTCGAATACTTGCTGACGACACATACACTGCGCACCCGACGATTAACAATGACACGTTACATTTGATGGGTTGGATGGACCTAGCAGCAGAGCCTGTCATCGTTACGATTCCAGACCATGATGACAATCGATACTGGTTGTTCCATACCATGAATATGCAGCACTTTACTGACTCGGCTTTTGGCTCTCCACAGCGAGGCACAAAAGGCGGCAGCTTCATGTATGCAGTTGAAGGGTGGAAAGGTGAAGTGCCTGCGAGTGTCGATCAAGTCATCTATGTCGAGCATCCGCTGGTCAAGATTATGGGGCGAATCATGGACCTTGGCGGTGACGATTCTGCAACTGCTCAAAAGTTAATGGATCAATGGAATATTAGGACGTTGTCGGAATATTTAGGTCAGAAAGGGCCAGATCCTGTTGAGCGCGAGTATCCAGACCCTGAAGATTCTAATTGGGTCGAACGAACCAATTTCATCCTGTCTGAAGGAACAATGAAGACGCATGACCAAAAGCTGCTTGAACTGTTCGAGTACATTGGCTTAGGAGATGTTGAATTAGGCAAAGCCAATCATCCATTTACGGCAGAGCAGCTTAGTATGATCGAGTCTGGTCAAAAAGACGGACTGGAACGAATCATTAATGCGGGCTTTGATGATTCACGTGACGTATTAGGCACTCGCGATGAAATGACCAAGGTTCCAAGTTTTCAGCACGCCTACGGCACCTTAATGGGCCAATGGGGGCTGCCTGCAAAACACACTATGTACAGCGGTGACTTCTTCGATAGTGAAGGTGGTGCGCTCGATGGTAGTAAGTATGATTACACGGTGACCTTCGATGCGCCGCCGCTAGAAGAGGGTGGTTTTTGGTCATACACGGCCTACAGTGGTGAAACCCGATTGATGGAGAAAAATGACTTAAACCGTCATTCCCGTGGAGACAGAACGCTAACGCCTAATGCTGATGGCAGCTACACCATTTACATGAGTAGCGATGTAAAAGGGCATGAAGATGATCCTAACTTCTTACCTATCCCCGATCATCAATGGTATTCAGTGTTACGTATGTACACGCCCGGTGAAGAGGTAAGAACAGATAAATGGAAATCGACACCATTTACTAAGGTCAAAAAATCCACGATAAAGTGATGACTTAAATCGCCTGTTTAAGGTTTTGTTTATAATCGATTAATGCCAGCTGCTATGCCGCTGGCATTTTTTATTGAGCGAAACTTGCTTCGAAATAGGCGTTAAATGCTCAGAACTGTCGGATAAAATAGGGCATACTGGACTGAATATATAAACCAAAGAAAGTAACCACGCGCATGAATCCAATCTGCCTCAACGACCCTTTTTCCCTTCCTAATGGTCAAGTGATTAAAAATCGTCTGTTCAAATCGGCAATGAGTGAACAGTTAGGTGATAAACACCATAACCCTAAGCAAGGTTTGGTCACGCTTTACCAACGTTGGGCTCAAGGAGGAATTGGCCTATCCATGACGGGCAACGTGATGGTCGATAGAGGCGCGCTTGGTGAACCTAAAAACGTTGTGTTGGATGAGCAAAGTGACTTAAGCGTATTTCGTGAGTGGGCGAAGGCTGGAACACAAAATGGTTCGCAGATATGGATGCAATTGAACCACCCAGGAAAGCAAATTCCTAAATTCTTATGTGATAGCCCCGTTGCTCCTTCGGCGATCTCTTTAGAGCGCGGATTAGAAAAAGGCTTCAATACGCCACGAGCTCTGAATGAGACGGAAATAATCGCAATTATTGATAAATTCGCGCTGAGTGCAAAGCTATCAAAACAAGCGGGTTTTACTGGCGTGCAGATTCACGGTGCTCATGGTTATCTTGTAAGTCAGTTTTTGTCTTCGAGACACAATCAACGTCAAGACAAATGGGGTGGCTCACTCGAAAACAGACTTCGTTTCGTGCTTGAGGTTTATCGCGCGATTCGAAAAGAGGTCGGTGAAGATTTCCCTGTCGGAATTAAGCTCAACAGCGCTGACTTTATGAAAGGTGGCTTCACTGAAGAAGAGTCGATGCAGGTTGTGCAAACACTGAGTGATAACGGTATCGACCTGATTGAGATCTCTGGCGGCACCTATGAAAGTCCATCAATGATGGGTTCAAAGAGCAAAGCTGAACCAATCAAGGCCAGCACGGTAAAACGTGAAGCGTATTTTATGGATTACATGGTGAAGGCGAGAAAACTCGTCAGCACTCCGCTGGTGGTCACGGGTGGTTTTCGAACCGCGCAAGCAATGAATGAAGCATTAAACACCTCGGCGACCGATTTTATTGGTATTGCGCGCACAATGGCGGTTGATCCTGATTTCCCTAACAAGTTAATTGAAGACCCTAGCCACGGCATGCCACTAACCGTGCCAACCACAGGAAAGCCCGCTTTAGACAAGATGGCGATGGTCGGGCTGGTTTGGTATGAACATCAGATGTGGCGCATTGCCTCTGGCAAGAACGCCGATCCAAAACTAAGCGCACTCGGTGTGGTGTTAAAAACAATTTTCAGCGCCGGCTGGCACGCTTTCAAAAAGCGCAGAGCGTAAGCAGTCATGGATTGTTAAAGCAGAACTTTGAGGAATTGAAGTTCTGCTTTTTCTATGATGATTTATTGTTTAGTTTGTCTAGATAGTAAGAAAGAGCTAAAGATCGTTAAGCGAATCAATCGTCAAATGAGCCATAATGAGAGAGATCTTCGCTAAGTTAGCGTTTATCGCCAGACGGCTAAATATCTCCCTGACCAAATTTTAATGACAGGTAACTATGAAACAATTGGATCTCAATTTAATCCGCGTTTTTCTGGTTTTGCTAGAAACCCAAAATACTCGCATTGCTGGCAATAAATTGGCGCTGAGTCAGCCCGCAGTGAGTAAAGCTCTAGGGCGATTGAGAGAATACTTTGATGACGAATTGTTTACTCGTGTCCATTCAGGTTTGAAGCCAACTCCACGTGCGTTAGAGCTTGGTGAACGGCTGCCAATGATCATGGAAAGCTTGGACGACGTGATTCTTGAAACTCCAAGCTTTGACCCTGCCGAGTATCAAGGCAACATCACGATTGCGATTAACGGTTTTATCTCGAACTGGCTTGGGGCGCGTTTATGCCTTGGTCTCATTCAAGAAGCGCCGAATGCTCAAGTCAATATTGTTAATTGGGGCTCTCAAACGCTGAAAAAATTGTTGGATGGCGAGATACAAGCAGCTATCAACTTTTCTCCAATCGACACGAATAAGCAGTTTACCCATCAGATTATCGGTGAGGATGACTTTGTCGGGTTGGTTAAAACCGGCCATCCATTAGCTGGCAAAGTGATTTCACAGCAAGAGATAGATGAAGCGGAATACGCGAGTTTGGTGATACCGGGGTGGAATGATATTCAGCCTTATATCGCTAAGCATTTGTCGACAGAGCAGCTTAAAGTGAAAGCAAGAAGCTCGTATTTGCACACGCTATTAGAGGTCATTAAACAAAGTGACATGATTCTACCGTGTTCCAAGCAGCTCGCTCTTTATCTTCATGAAGAGTTCGATTATCTCTCTTTTCCTGATTATGCACCGGAAGAGCTCAAAAAGATCGTGTTGGTGGAATCTCATAACAAGAGAATGCACCCGATGAATCAATGGCTTAAGCGAAAAATTGTCACTACCTCCCAAGCCATCATAAAAGAAAAGCAATAAGCCTCTCAAATGAGAGGCTAGATTATTGTTAGTAGCTGTGATTGTTAGCAGCTGTTATTGCCAGTTAATTAACACTAATCACTCGCAACTCAGTCGTTATTCCCCGCTACTTAGCCGTGACCTGTGGGAAGTTGTGCATCTCACCTGATGCTACCGCTTCATCGCTAGGACGGTATGCACGAACTGCGAAGTTCCAGCCATCATCGTTTACTTCAATTACGTTATTTGCAGCGTCACAGGTTTGCCCTTTTGGCGCAAAGTGAATCGTGTAAGAACCGTCTTTATTGGGTGTTGATGTCGTTGAATCAGCGCTGTTGTTGTTCGTCATTAACCAACCTTGGCTTGAATAGGCCGTAATTGACCAATAACCGCCTTCGTCATAACGTAATGAGGGTGCTTCAAACGTGATGTTTGCACATTCTGTTTTACCCGTGCCCGCTCGTGATGTATACACAGCATGCTCTGCCGGCATACCAGCCCAACCTACCGCAGTACCAATCATAAACTGCTTGTTATCTGATGTTGCTGTGATGTTTGGTGTGAAGGCTTCTTCTGTCTTGATGTCATTAACTAGCTTCTCCCATTTTGCTCGGACGTTATCTCGAGAAGCATCATCCCAATCTGAAGCAGCTTCAAAAGGCTTAGCTGATTTCGCATTAATGACCGCCGCATCTTGCAGTCGATGCGCTTCACCTGCGCCAGCACTTGTTGCAGTTCGCATCAGTATGTAGATGTAGTCTGAACCTGCGATTTCTGAGTCGATGTAAATTTCTTCGCCACCATAAATGGCCATGTGGTTATCATGATTGTTATTGAAGATATGCATGATCTGGTACGCATCGCCTTTCGCCAGTTTGAATGTTGCGCCTTCTGAGACATCGACAACCGCGGTTGAATAGAGCAGGTCGGTGTTAGAGCGGATAATCATTTGGTTCTCTACCGTTACGTTCTCGCGATTATGCTCAAAAACATTAACCGGTTGATGCTCTAACTGTTGAGTGAAGTAAAGGTCGCTTTCTGCACGAGCGAAGTTTTCGTCGGTTACTTCAACTGCTGCCATTGTTTGCATTGATGTGATGGTAATCAGTGTTGCTAAAATGGTCTTTTTCATATCGTTTACCTTGAGGTCGTCATTAGGAGATGACACTAATGTATCGGTTTGGTGGTGATTCTAAAAATGAATTGATGTTATTTAGGTAATAACTAAAAGGAATTGAAAGGCCGGTTTTTGTGAAGCTTAGAGAGAGTTGTGACTGTTTTTTGTTCGTTTGGTGAAAGTTTTTTGCACGGAGACTGGTCGTTAATTAATGAAGCGATGCTTTGTTCATTAACTAAGGCTTTATCGGCAGGTAAGGCTTTAGTTAATGACTGAGGTATTCGCGCTTTTAAGCACTATGCTTTAGTTATGACTAAAAGAGGATTAATTATGAAATGGCTTATCTTATCTGTAACGCTATTGTTTGTGGCGGGATGCCAATCAACAGGCTCTGAAACATCTTCACATGATCAAATGAATCGAGTTCATTCTGGTGGGTGTAGCAGCTAATCCTTTTTTGAAAATACTTTTTAGCTGCTGTTATTATCATTTCTGTCACTGTTCTTATAAAGAACTCACCTCTACAAAGCCTTGCGATTACGTGAGGCTTTCTTCTATGTAAAACAACGCATCCCTACCGATTTATGTTGTAAATTTGTGAATCTGAACTGTCTATATTCTAGGCTGTGTACTGGATCTCATTTGTTATTTGAGTCCCTTGCTAAGGTAAATAATGAATGTGTACTACCAATCACTTTACTCAACTTAAGAGGTTTCTATGCTAGGTGAAAATCACTCTCTTGTTCACGAATTTCCTGAAATGAAAGACAAAATTGCTGAGCTTGCTAAAACTGACGATGGCTTTGCAGCAGATATGAAGACATACGACAACCTTGATAAAGAGATTCGTAAACTAGAGCTGAAAGATTCACCCATTGATGACGGCTCGATGCACCAATTGAAACATGATCGTTCTGAGCTTAAAGATTCACTGCATGCTCGTTTAATTGCCTAGCTAGCGGGTTGTTTTGCTGAATAGCTAAGTTAAATCGTTAGATCGCTAAACGGTTACTGCAGGTTTAGACAATAAAAACTCCTTCGGGAGTTTTTTTTCGTTTCTGCATTCCAGTCTCTATCTGAACGCATAAGAATATTTGGATACAAGAAACCGTAGATATAGACAAACTCAGTTAGCACTAAGGTTTTGTAAATAGGGTGGATATAAAAAAGCTTAGCGCGGGGGACGCTAAGCTTCGTTGTTAAGTATGTTCTTGAACCATGTTTAGGCTAGTGGGGTTAGCCTACTTGAGAAAAGCTCACTACCTTGCTTTGTAGTTTCTCTTTCAGGTAATCCGCCACCGCTTGCTGCTCGGATTCGCTCATGTACAGGCCAAGTTTGGTTCTGCGCCACAAGATGTCTTCGTCAGTCATCGCCATCTCTTCATTGATCAAGTAATCGATTTCAACTTGATAAACGCCATGAGCTTCGCTTGAGAATTGGCTGCCAAGGTCAGCTTCGCAATTTGCGCCTTCCAGTAGCTTCCACGTGTAAGTACCGAATTGAGTCACGTAACGAAGTAGTAGCGCTTCAGATGCCCAAGGGTATTTAGTGTGGATCATCTTCGCAAGCTGCTCTCTGCTACAGCTGAAGTTACCACCTGGAAGCGTGTTGTTGGCTGTCCAAGGCGCACCCATATTGGTTAGGTGTGGTTCTAACTTCTTAAGTGCTGCTTCGCCTAGTTTACGGTAAGTGGTTAGTTTACCGCCGAAGATCGAAAGCAGTGGTGCTTGATCCAGCTCTGCGTCCAATTCCAACGTGTAGTCACGAGTGATCGCTTGCGGTGAATCCGATTCGTCATCACAAAGCGGTCTTACGCCACTGTATGTCCAAACCACATCTTCACGGCCAAGTTGTTTAACAAAGTGTTGGTTAACAATATCAATCAAGTAATCCACTTCGACATCATCAATTGCGACGTTACGTGGGTCGCCTTTGTATTCAAGGTCGGTAGTACCGATGATCGAGAACTTATCTAGGTAAGGGATCATGAACACAATGCGATTATCTTTGTTTTGCAGAATGTACGCTTGTGGTTCGTCATGAATGCGTGGCACAACAATGTGTGAGCCTTTGATAAGACGAATATTACGAGGCGAAGCCTGCTCTAATCCATCATCAAAGAACTGTTTAACCCAAGGACCAGCAGCGTTAACAAGCGCTTTTGCTTTGCGTTCAAAGCGTTGGTTTGTCATGACATCAAGGATCGTCACATGCCAAATACCACCTTCACGGTGCGCTTTTTCAACACGGCAGTAGTTACGTACTTCTGCGTTGTTTTCTTTTGCCGCCAACACGTTGAGCAAGACCATACGCGCATCATCTACCCAGCAATCTGAGTATTCGAAACCTGTTTTCATCTCTGGCTTTAGTAAACCTGATTTTGCCAAGTTCACTGTTTTGCTGCCAGGAAGCGTGGTGCGTTTACCCAAGTTATCGTAAAGGAATAGGCCACAGCGGATCATCCAAGCTGGGCGTAAAAATGGTCGAT
Organism: Vibrio sp. FF145; assembly: GCF_041439075.1. Lineage (NCBI taxonomy): Bacteria > Pseudomonadati > Pseudomonadota > Gammaproteobacteria > Vibrionales > Vibrionaceae > Vibrio > Vibrio sp. FF145. The sequence continues at coordinate 47,505 of NZ_JBGONH010000003.1, read as the reverse complement.
GAGGTAAACGGAAACGCATTGGTTGAGCAACATGAGGTGCTTTTCTTAACAATACTTCACGCTCGGCCAGTGCTTCCGAAACCAAACGAAACTCGTAGTGTTCAAGGTAACGTAAGCCACCGTGGATAAGTTTTGAACTTGCAGACGATGTCGCAGAGGCGAAATCATTTGCTTCGTATAAGCCTACGTTTAGACCACGACCTGATGCGTCTGCCGCGATGCCTGCACCGTTGATGCCGCCGCCAATCACGATCAAGTCTAAAGTGGAAGGTGTACTGTTGTTTGAATTATTTTGTTGAGCACTCATGGTTTTGACCTCTTTCTGAGCGAACGAGCATTTTAGAACATAATTGAATCCTATATGAACTTTCGTTTGCGGTCATTTATTATTTTCGTTTATGCGCGTTTTATGTGATTTGGGCATAAAAAAACCTCTGCTTATGAAGGCAGAGGTTCAAATAAGTCTAATTCGAGCATAGAAGCGACAGTGACAGCGAGCAAGTTTTACTTTATTAACTTTTCTATAAAGAATCGTGAATCATTTAAGAAAGTGGCGTCACTGAGCTCTTATGTTTAGTTATTCGCTCATAGGACGAGCGGTATCGATCACTTCTAATGGTATTGCGGAATCTTTAAGGATGTTGAGAATCTCTTCTGGTGGCTGCTTATTAGTAAACACCATGTGGGCTTGAGAGATATTACCGAGCTTAACCATCGCGTTACGGCCAAACTTAGTGTGGTCGACGGCTAAGAAGATGCTGCGACTGTTTTCGATGATGGCTTGTTTTACACGAACTTCGTGGTAATCAAAGTCGAGCAGTGAGCCGTCAAAGTCGATGCCACTGATGCCCAAGATACCGAAATCGAGGCGGAACTGCTTCACGAAATCGAGTGTCGCTTCACCGACGATGCCACCATCGCGGTTACGTACTTCACCGCCCGCCAAGATAACCTTGATCTCAGGGTTCGGTAGAAGGATGCTTGCAACGTTAATGTTGTTGGTCACAACTCGTAGCTGTTTGTGGTTTTTGTTGAGTGCGCGAGCAACCGATTCAGGTGTGGTGCCGATATCAACGAACAAGGTTGCGCCATCTGGGATATGTTTAACCAGCTCGTCGGCGATCACGTCTTTTTCGTTGAAGTTAAGCGCTTTACGCGTGTTATAAGAGGTGTTTTCTGAGCTTAAAGGAATGGTTGCACCACCGTGATAGCGACGGATTTTGTTGCTATCGGCCAGTTCATTGAGGTCTCGTCTGATGGTTTGTGGGCTAACATCGAACTTTTCAACGAGCTCATCGGTACTCACATATCCTTGTGTTTTTACCAGATCTACAATCTGCTGGTGTCTTGGTATCTGCTTCACTTAACTTACCACTCCCTGCGCGCAAAGGGCTCTAGCGCGTCAAAATCGAAAATATAAACTCACACTATTGTGCTCGAATTGATGAAAAGAGAGAAGTAATGATGGTAAGGAATCATGTCTAAACCGCAAAAACGCTGCTCAAAACATGGAGTTTGAGCCTGAAACGCAAAAAAGAGCACAAAATAGTGCTCTTTTTAGTTTCGTTTGCTGAGGTTCGAACAATCGAATCGATTAATAAGGGATTATTCGTGCTCCTCTGTTAACTCACGCTTAGATTACTCTTCGTCGTCATCGTGCAGTTCAGACCAAACCTGTGCACACTTGATAGCACGCTTCCAACCTTTGTAACGGCGGTTACGCTTCTCTTCGTCGTGGTGTGGCATGAAGGTACGGTTAAGAACGGCTTTGTCTTGAAGCTCGTCAATGCTGTCCCAGAAACCAACCGCTAGGCCAGCAAGGTAAGCGGCACCAAGAGCCGTTACTTCTGTTACTTCCGGGCGGTGAACTTCAGTATCCAGCACGTCTGATTGGAATTGCATTAGGAAGTTGTTCGCTACTGCGCCGCCATCAACACGTAGTTTCGCTAGCTTGATGCCTGAATCCGCTTGCATCGCGTCTAGTACGTCACGCGTTTGGTAAGCAATGCCTTCCAGCGTTGCACGGATGATGTGGTTAGAGTTAACACCACGAGTTAGGCCGACAATCGTACCGCGAGCATAAGCATCCCAGTAGGGTGCGCCTAGGCCAGTAAATGCAGGAACCACGTAAACGCCGTTTGAAGAGTCTACTTTGGTTGCGAAGTACTCAGAGTCTTCTGCACCAGCCAGTAGCTTCATTTCATCACGTAGCCATTGGATAGATGCGCCACCCATGAATACCGCACCTTCAAGCGCGTATGCAGGTTCGCCTTTAGGACCACATGCCAGTGTGGTTAGAAGGCCGTTCTTTGATGTTACTTTCTCTTGGCCCGTGTTCATTAGAAGAAAACAACCCGTGCCGTAAGTGTTCTTAGCTTGGCCTGCTTCTACACACATTTGACCGTAAAGTGCAGCTTGTTGGTCACCCGCAATACCCGCGATTGGGATACGCGTACCGCCTTTACCACCAAGGTTCGTTTGACCGTATACCTCTGAAGAGCGTTTTACTTCTGGCATCATGACTGCTGGAATACCCATTTCATCAAGTAGCTTCTGATCCCAGCATAGGTCGTTGATGTTGAACAACATAGTACGTGACGCGTTGGTATAATCCGTAACGTGAACACGTCCTTGAGTCATCTTCCAAACTAACCACGTATCAACTGTACCGAACAGTAGTTTGCCAGCTTCTGCGTCTTCGCGAGCGCCTTCAACGTTGTCTAGAATCCATTTTACTTTGGTACCTGAGAAATACGGGTCAAGGACTAAGCCTGTATTGTCACGTACGTAGTCTTCTAGGCCACGCGCCTTTAGGTCTTCACAGATGTCTGCAGTACGGCGACACTGCCATACGATTGCGTTATAAACAGGCTTGCCTGTCTCTTTGTTCCAAACAATGGTGGTTTCACGTTGGTTCGTGATACCAATGCCCGCTAGCTCATCGCTGCGGATGCCTGCTTTAGCAAGAGCTTCAACCAATGTAGAGCTTTGAGTCGCCCAGATTTCCATTGGATCGTGCTCAACCCAACCTGCTTTCGGGTAAATCTGAGTGAATTCTCTTTGAGAAGAGCTAACGATGTTTGCATCGTGGTCGAGGATTACAGCGCGAGAACTTGTAGTGCCTTGGTCTAGGGCAACAATGTATTTTTGCTCGGTCATGGTAAGAATCCTTTTTCTTTCGTTATTTATATTTTAGTAAATGTAAGGTCGCTTAGGGATTAAGCTTGAGCTTGTTCAGCTTCTTCTTCTGTTTCACATTGGTTTGGAATTGTGCAGCCTTGGCCTTCTACTGGTAGGTAAGCACCGATAACACGTGGGTACAACCAACCACCAAAACACGCACCAGCAATTGGAGCAAGAATTGGAACGATGAAGTAAGGAATATCACGAGCACCGCTTAGTGCGAAATCCCAACCTGCAAAGTAAGCGAACAGTTTTGGTCCGAAGTCACGAGCAGGGTTCATTGCAAAGCCCGTCAGTGGACCTAAAGAACCACCGATAACCGCGATAAGAATACCGATCAGTAGAGGGTTCATTGCACCGCGAGATGCGCCGTTGTTCTCATCACCTAACGCTAAAATGGCAAACATCAACACTGCAGTAATCACGAATTCCACAGCAAAAGCGCCGAAGAAAGAGAGTGAAGCATGTGGGTAAGTCGAGAAGATACCAGCAGTTGATAGTGCGTCTTGGCTGCTACGAACGAAGTTGTGTGCGATTTCGTAGTCAGTAAATAGGTTGCTGTACAGGCTGTAAACCAATGCTGCAGAGCAGAAAGCGCCAAGCAGTTGCGAAATGATGTAAGGCACCACTTTCGCTTTATCAAAGCCATGGAACATGGCCAGTGCAATCGTTACGGCTGGGTTGATGTGCGCGCCTGAAACGCCGGCAGTACAGTAAATTGCAATCGCAACACCAAAGCCCCAGATGATGCTGATTTCCCATTGTCCGAATGTCGCACCAGTTAATACCAGAGCGGCCACACAGCCAACGCCAAAGAATATGAGTAATCCTGTACCGATAAATTCAGCCAAGCATTGCCCAAATAAAGAAGGGTGTTTGTTTGTTGTCATGTTCGAGTCCTTTTTAGTTTTGCTTATCTAGCACGTGTATTGTGCATATATTTGCGAACTCGAAAATAAACGAACATCAAAAGTGAGCGTTTGAGCATAAAATTGTTAATTAAAGTCACTTGAAATGTTAATCCGAACACTTTTGCTCGAAAAAGATGCTCGCATGAACGTCATTGCTCGAATTGATAGGTTGCGAAGCCGCTCAAACTACCTATATGTAAATGAATGCGCAACTGGTACGAGGAGTTTATGTTTGGATTTGTGATGCTACTTCGTGAGTGGCGGATTATTAGACTTAATTAGGGAGGGCTGTGTGATGTTTTTGCTATGTAACAAGGGCGTTAACAAATGAGCTTATATGCATAAATGAATAAACTGCCAACTATGTTGTAGTTTGGCAGTTTTCATTTGGGTGTATGTTCTTGTTATACGAGACGAACTTACCGCTCTAAACCAGAGCTGCAACTTTTCCTTTCGAAACCAATTGAGCTCGGATTGAGTCATACGCCCAATTGAACGCAATCGCGTAAAGTACGAAGAAAATAACTAGGCCGATGTCCATGATCAGTACGGTTAGGAAGTCGAGTTGTAGAACCCACATCAAGACAGGTAGAGTCACTGTCATCAACCCAAGCTCAAAACCTAATCCGTGCAGAACACGTGTTTTCGTGGTTCTTTTGCTTCGGTCTGCTCCGTAAATTTTGTCGTAGCCATAGTTGTAAATGTAGTTCCAAGCCATCGCTATCAATGATATTGCAAGCGCTAAGCCTGCCATTTCACCTGCGCCATTTCCTGTAATATAGGTTGCAAGCCCTGCCATCAAAACCAAAGCAACCAATTCAAATAGCACCATGTGCAACATGCGTTCTTTATGTGACATTTTTCTAACTCTCTTTACGATTAAATAGCCGCCGATGGGCTAGTGACTTGGCTAGATAATATCTACTTAAGTGATAATATAAAGATAGTTAGTATCACATATAGTGATAATAAGTTTTTGGGAGAAACCAAATGTACAACATTGAACAACTGAAAATGTTTGTGTATGCCGTTGAATTAGGGTCATTTTCTGCCAGTGCTCGTCATTTGGGTAAGGTGCAGTCGGCGGTGAGCCAAGGCATCAGTAATCTTGAAATAGATTTTAATGTTGAGCTTTTTGATCGTTCGACTCGAAAGCCTTCACTAACCAAAGCGGGCGAGCAGCTGTTTAAACAGGTCAAAGCAATCGTGCTTCAGGTTGAAGATCTGAATGTGACGGTTAACGCGATGGGCAGCGGTGAAGAGGGGCTCATCAAAATTGCATTAGATGATTCATTACTGGTTCCGAATCTATCTAAGATCCTTAGTCAGTTCAGTCAACAATTCCCTGCGACTGAAGTTGAACTGGTTGCGTGTACCACAACAGAGGTCAATCCGTTAATTATCGAAGAGAGAGCCGACATTGGATTGATGTTTACCAACTTGGCTTTTGATGTCGGTTCTGAGCCATGCTTTATCGGTCACTTACCGTTTATTGCTGTGTGTCATCCAAGGCATGCGCTCGCAAAAAAAGGTGTGGCGAAACTCACTGATTTACTCCCGCATCGTCAGTTAATGTTGAGGGGAGACAAAGGTAAGGTGATGGATCAGTTTCCGCTTATTGCCGGAAAGGTATGGTGGTCAAACAGCTTTATTGTGATCAAAGAGATGGTACTCGGCAGTGATATTGGCTGGGCATACTTACCTAAGCACCTCGTCGAAGAGGAGTTGAATAAGCAGCGTTTAATGGAGATTAATGTCTCATTCGATCACAAAACATGGTCGCCGCCCGTTGATCTTGTTCTGTCTAAAACACGCTCAAAAGGTCCTGCATTACTTTGGCTTGAACAAGCATTGAAAGGCTTATTAGACGAAACTGAATAAAGAAAAGGCTCACCGCTTAGCGTGTGAGCCTTTCTGTTTAAAGTGATACTGCTTGCTTGCTAGATGTAGATGTAGATGTAGATGTAGATGTAGATGTAGACGCTAGACGCTAGGTTTAACCGTCTGACCGTTGTAGTACTTGTCTTTCATCTTAAGCGTCACGTTCACTAGGTAAATCAACACAGGTACTTCAATCAGTGGACCGATAACACCGGCAAACGCTTGGTCTGAGTTGATACCGAATACTGAGATAGCAACGGCAATCGCTAGCTCGAAGTTGTTACCTGTCGCTGTGAATGCAATTGAAGCGTTCTTGTCGTATTCAATACCCATCTTCTTACCAATGAAGAAGCTGATGAAGAACATCGCTGTGAAGTAGATAGTCAGTGGAACCGCAATCAACAATACGTCCATTGGCAGCTCTACAATCATCTCGCCTTTTAGGCTGAACATCAGAACGATAGTCGCCAATAGCGCAATCAGTGTGATTGGCGAGATGCGTGGAATGAACACATCGTTGTACCACTGCTCGCCTTTCATCGACACCAGGATCTTACGGCTTAGGAAGCCCGCTAGGAATGGGATTCCTAGGTAGATAAGAACACTGTGTGCAATATCGATCATCGAGATATCAACCATCATGCCTTCGTAACCAAATACTGGTGGAAGAACGCTGATGAACAACCACGCCATAAAGCTGTAGCTCACCACTTGGAATGCACTGTTTAGAGCAACCAATGCCGCGCCGTATTCTTTGTTACCGCCGCCGATGTCGTTCCAAACTAGCACCATCGCCACACAACGAGCTAGACCAATCAGAATCACGCCGACCATGTAACCTGGGTGGTCGCCTAAGAATGTAAGCGCCAACACAAACATCAGAATTGGGCCAACAAGCCAGTTCATGATCAAAGATAGCTTGATCGCTTTCTTATCTTTTACCACGGTGCCTAGCAGGCTGTAGTTAACCTTAGCAAGAGGCGGGTACATCATTAAGATAAGGCCAATCGCAAGCGGAATGTTGGTGGTACCAACCGACATAGATTCATTCCACTGTTCGATTTGTGGGAACAGGGTGCCAAGCAATACACCAAGGCCCATGGCAATAAAGATCCACAGCGTTAAGTAGCGATCGAGAAAACCTAATTTTGGTTTCATTATATTGTCTCTTTGGTTGTTATCGTCAATCGTCGAAAAGCGATATTTAAAGGCAAAAAATACGCTTAGTTTATTGTGTTCGACAAACTAAGCGTGGTTAATCTATTTTAAAATGGTGTCGATAAGCGATTCAAATTGCTGAATATTATCTCGGTTAATACGATAGCACATCTTCGGTGGTATCGATTCAGCAGTGATGAAACCAGAGGTTTTCAAGATTCTTAGGTGCTCTGATACTGTCGATTGCGCCAAACCTAATTCGCTAACCAAGTCACTGTTCAAACAGCCCCCCGATTTTTCTAGCGTTGAAAGGATACTCAATATACGAACTCTTGCCGGGTGAGCGAGCGCTTTGGCCAGAGCTGCCATTTGCGTTTCAGCTTCGGTATCACCATGTCCGATTGGTAGAGCACAGCCACCAGTTGTAGGGCAAGTTTCGTTCATATTGATGTTTCGCTTTCCATAATCGTTAAAAGACGATTAATGGTAGGCATATTTCTTTTATTGGTCAATGCGAAATTTATAAGTCGGCTTAAATTGGCATCTCAGAACAATGGTTTTAGTTAAGCTTGATATTCGATTTTTATCTGTTTTTACTTTCTTATTGCGCATAAACAAGATCTTAGATTTAAACAAAGAAATCGACCGAAAAGCATTGCATTCACTGGCTACTCTAGCGATATAATCGAAGGCAGAACCGTTACACAAGATAACGAAAAATCATAATTTACACTTTAATCTTTACTTATAGGTAAGCCCTGAAATGCCACAACAGAACATCAAATTTATCGCTGCTGATATGGACGGCACTCTTCTTAATGAACACGGAAAGTTAGACCCAGAATTCTTTAATCTTTATGAGCGACTAGAAGCTCAAGACATCATTTTTTCTGCGGCATCGGGTCGTCAGTATTACAGCCTGATGGAAACATTTTCTCCGCTAAAAGATCGCATGATGTTCGTTGCTGAAAACGGCACATTAGTGATGCACAAAGGGCAAGAGCTCTACAGCTGCTTACTTGATACTGATGCCATCAAAGACATCATCAAAGAAGCGCGTGCGATTGAAGGTGCACACGTTGTACTTTGTGGTAAAAAGTCTGCATACATTGAAACCAAAGATGAGCGTGCTTTAGCGGAGATCTCTAAGTACTACCATCGCCGTGCGCAAGTAGAAGACTTACTGGCGGTAGAAGACGATTTCATCAAGGTGGCTATCTGTCACTTCGACGGTTCACAAGAGAAAGTGAACCCAACTATTGATGCCAAATTCGGTGAGAACTACCAAGTGGTTGTGAGTGCAAAAATTTGGTTGGATGTGATGAACGCTGAAGCGTCAAAAGGTGCGGCGATTAAACATCTACAAAACACACTTGGCTTCACTTACGAGCAGACCATGAGCTTTGGTGACTACCTCAATGACTTGGAAATGCTTAAAGAGAGCTACCACTCTTACGCGATGGAAAATGCACATCCTAAGTTAAAAGAGATCGCACGTTTTAGCGCGCCAAGTAACGTTGACGCGGGTGTATTCCAAGTACTTGAGAAGTTGCTAGCGTAACGCGGTTAAGCTCAATCCGATTTTTATCAAAGCCAACTCGGTAATAGGAGTTGGCTTTTTTGTTGGCTACTGGTTCATCGAGTTAAATTTGAACGATTGTTCAGGTTGTTGTAGTCTGAAGATAAATTGGATGCCTGCTTATACAGCAGACATGCCTTATCAATGATCATTTGGAATGACGATGAGCAAGAAACTTCAACTTGATATTATTTCTGACGTGATGTGCCCGTGGTGCGTAGTCGGTTACAAAAACTTAGAGCAAGCCGTTTCAGAGCTTGGCTTAGAACAACAGATTGAACTTGAATGGCAGCCGTTTGAGCTTAACCCTGATATGCCGCAAGAGGGCGAAAACCTGCGTGATCATATCATGAGAAAATACGGTTCTAGCGCAGAAGAGAGCCAGCGTTCACGTGAACAGCTTGCGGCTCGTGGCAAAGCGGTTGGTTTCGATTTTAACTTCTATGACAGCATGAGAATGGTCAATTCACGTCATCTACATGTGCTTCTCGATTTTGCACTAGAGCACGGTAAACAGACTGAGTTAAAGCTACGCTTTTTTACTGCTCACTTCACAGAGCAGAAAGACCTGTCCGATCTTGAAGTCATTGCACAAGAGCTTGAAGCGGTTGGGCTAAACTCAACGAAGGCACTGAAGCGCCTAAAGAACACCGACAACTTGAAGCAAATTGAAGCGCAAGAGTTTGAATGGCAACGCATGGGGATCTCTGCGGTTCCTACTGTGGTGTTCAACCGCAAGAGTGCAGTCACTGGTGCGCAGACGGTCGAAACGTACAAGCAAATTCTTCAAGAACTTATTGCTGAATCATAAGCCGATTATTGGTATCAATTAGAGTCTGAATTACATGGAATCATTGTCACTCGCTCAAGCGCAAAAACTGGTATTGCTTTCGCAAAAGCTGCCGCCTAAGAAGTTACCACCTAAAAAGCAACGCAATGGGGGCACTTTGGCGAACACGCTGTCTGCGATTGAAAACCTTGGATATGTGCAAATTGATACCATCTCTGTGATTCAGCGAGCTCACCATCATACGCTGTGGAATCGTAATCAAGACTACAAGCTTGATCATCTGGATAAGCTGTTAGAGCGTCGAGAAGTGTTTGAGTATTGGTCGCACGCCGCCGCGTATTTACCCATGCGTGACTACCGTTTCAGCTTGCATCGAAAGAACGGGTTTGCGAGCGGTAAGCTTAAGCATTGGTATAAAAAGGATGATGCACTGATGGCGCATGTTCTCAAACGCATTGAGAGCGAAGGGCCATTAATGGCGAAAGACTTTGAAGGGGATAGACCAAACCCCGGCGGATGGGGCGGTAAACCTGCCAAACAGGCACTAGAGACTTTGTTTATGCAAGGTGACTTAATGGTGCCGAGCCGAGTGAACTTCCATAAGGTGTATGACCTAACCGAACGAGTTTTGCCGAGTGCTATTGATACCTCAGAACCAACGGAACAAGAGTACATCGAGCATCTAATTACGCGTTATTTAGAAGCTAATGGTGTGGGAATAGCGTCGGAAATGAGCTATCTACTCAAGAACACAAAACCTCTGATTCAGACAACACTCCAGCAGATGCTTGAAGATAAACAAGTCGTGAAGGTGGATGTTCAAGGTGCTGATTATTATGTGTTGCCTAATGCGTTTGAGTTGTTGAATCAACCCCTTTCTAGAACCAAGTTAAAGATATTGTCTCCGTTTGATAACCTGTTGATTCAACGAAAGCGAATGCAATCACTGTTTAACTTTGATTATCTTCTTGAGTGCTATGTTCCAGAAGCCAAGCGTCAGTTTGGTTATTTTAGCTTACCGATTCTCTGGCAAGGTGAGCTGGTGGCACGAATGGATTGCAAGGTCGACAGGAAGAGTGGTTTGCTCAATATCCGTAACTTGGTTGTGGAAGAGCGAATTAAAAACCATGAGTCTTTGGTTCATGCTTTATGCGATGAACTAAAACACTTCATGGTGTTCAACCAATGTGATGAGATGATCGTCCATAACACCACGCCCTCTGATCTTGGCAAACGCTTGATGAGCCATTGGCAAACAGTCTAGCGGTTTTGTTGTTTAGAAAGCGCTTAGTTACTCAGAAAGAGTGGCTAACAAGAATTCGACAAAGGTTCGGTTCTTCAACGACAGTTGCTTGGTCTTGTACAGCAAGTGAATCGGCTTAGGGAAAGGTGCCATGCCGGGCAAGATCTCCAATAGCATTCCACGCTCAATTTCTTCGGCAACTAAGATAGTCGGCTGTAACAACACGCCTACGCCTTGTAGAGCGGCATATCGCAACACATCACCATTATTCGACATCAAGCGCACACGCTCTTTATTCGGTGTGGCGTGAGGGGCTTGGCTGCTATAGCTGAATCCAAGCGATGGGTGTTGTGCGAGATCTTCCAACACGCAGATCTCAGCATGTTGGTTAAGGTACTCAGGAGCCGCGCAGTAACACATCTCATAATCCCCTAAGTATCTGGCGACTAAACTGGAGTCAGACAGGTCACCGATTCGAACCATCAAATCAATATCGGATGAATAAGGATCGACAAGGTCGTTGTTCAGAACGAGTTCGACATTAATCGTTGGGTGATGCGCGAGGAACTTAGCCACAATCGGGGCAAGCACCTTGTTCCCATAGGTGACCGGGCAGTTTATCTTTACCGTCCCTTGTGGCTGGTTTTCCAAGGTTTGAATCAGGTTTTCAGCGTTGCTGATGTCTTCGAGAATTCGCTTACATTCTCGATAATAAAGTTGACCTGAATCGGTTAAAGACTGCTTACGCGTGGTGCGATGAATCAGTTGAGAGTTGAGGCTCGTTTCAAGGTGGTGGACATGTTTACTGATCATGGTCGCCGACAAGTTGAAGTGGTTGGCGGCGCTGCGAAAGCTGCCTTGCTCGACCACGTAAACGAAGACCTTCATACTGGTTAACTTGTCCATTAAACACTCTTGGTTGATAAACAATAAACAAAAGGTGAGTTTATCAATTATTAGGGGTTAATTATATTAATGGCAAACCGATAATTAACTAAAATAAGAGCGTGAAATGCCTCAGACGAATGAAACCATCTTTGTTACTGCAGAACTTAAGATCAAAACTAACATCGAGCGAGCTGTTGCGGTCGAAGCCATCGAACAGTTTTGTTTAGACATGCAAAGCGAGCCGGGCTGCTTACAAGCGATAGCAACCTATGATCAAAACCAAAGCGATCGAGTGATTTTGCTTGAGCAATACGCTAACCGTGAAGCGATCAATCAGCACTTTGTGATGCCTCATACCCAAGCGTTTATTGAGCGTGATATAACGGAATTAGTACAAGCATTTGAAACGCAACGTGGACCTATCAAAACACAAGAGCAGGAGATCTAAGTCATGAAATGGGGAATCCTAGGAACCAGCTTTATCTCAGGCGTAATGGCGGATGCGATCAAAGGCGATGCTCAAAGCGAGCTGTATGCCGTCGTTGGTCGTACTGAAAAAACACTTAACGAGTTTGCAGCCCAATATCAACCAACACGAACCTTCAACTGCTATGAAGCCCTGATTGAAGATGAGTCAGTCGACATTATCTATATTGCTCTACCAAATCACGTTCACCACGAATACGTGATTAAAGCGGCTCAAAAAGGCAAAGCGATTCTGTGTGAAAAATCGTTATCGGTTGATATGGAAAAAACCGAACAAGCTCTGCAAGCGGTAAAAGAAGCGGGCGTATTCTTCGCTGAAGGTTTGATGTACTTAAACCATCCATTGATTGCCAAGCTTCATCAAGAATTAGCTATTGGTGAGATTGGTGAAGTGCGCTCAATTCAAGGTTCCTACGTTGCTGCAATTGACCAGTTCGTGAATCCTGCGAGCAAAGGCGCGCTATACAACTTAGGTTGTTACCCAATGTCGCTGATTCATTCTGTTGCGCAACAACAGTTTGGTGAAAGTGTGTTTGATGACGTGCAGATCTCAGCAATCGGTCGACGAGGCCAAGATGGTAATATCTGTGAATCGTCGGCGATGATGCGCTTCAACGACCGCTTCACCGCGCAAATTCATACTGCAGAAGACCATGGCTTAAAGCATGGCTTCACGATTCTAGGCAGCAAAGGTTGTATTACACTCGACACCAACCCATGGCTACCGACCGAAGACAATACATTCACGGTTGAGATCTATGAAACATCGACACGTGAAGTGAAAGTCGAAGCGCAAGGCGATGGCTTCCATTATCAAGTGCGTAATATTCGCCAAGCGGTTGAGCGAGGTGAAACACAACTTACTGCACCAATGGTGACTCACCAAGACTCTCGCGTAATCATGAAGTTACTGACTGATTGGGAACAAGTGGCGAGCTAAGATCTTCGTAAATTCTATATTCGGCTCATGTTTGATTGCCTTATCAGTGATCAGCATGAGACGTTTCCTCTAAATCTTCTCGCCAATTATCTCCCACAAATACTTTGCATTTGAAACAGCCACAGTGTCCAATGTCGGTTAAGACAATATTGACCGAAAAACCTTATTTTTTAAGGTGTTAAATAGGAACTTTGCTTCATGCGAAAATCAGATAAGAAGATCGAAAATCAAATCAGAGACGTGTTAACGGACGTTTGTGAAGACACGTTAAAAGGCTTCGATGGTTTTCTGTGGGTGACTCATACGGTCAATTTCTCTTCATTCCCGCAAAGTTTGAAAATCGTCTGCGTATTCGATACCAATCAGGATAGAACGAACTTTTTAGAGGGGGGGGGTCAGCAGAGTGCCTCTCGGGCTATCCAACAAGCGTTCAATCAAGTTGGGATTCAACTGAAGAATATCGATAAGCATGTTAGCTACGATACACAAGAAAATTGCGACCGCGACCATCAAGGGAAGTGGTTCAATAGACTTTAAGAAGCTTTCGTAAGAGTCTTTATTGGTTCGTTAACGAAAGAACGAAAGCCTACGCGAGGTAGGCTTTGTTACTGAATTTTATTTGTTATTTAATTGCGGTGCAGAAGCTAACGTTTGAATGCTGAGTTTGTGGATCGTAGCTGTGGTAAAGCTCAAAGCAAGGGCGGTCTTCGGTTTCTATGCCGGACTCTATGACCTTACTCATCAGGTCGTCCCACGCTTTAGCGTATTGGCTTAGCTCGGTGATGGTTTGGCGCATCACTGCATATTGTCCGCCGGGAAAATCTTTTAATTCTATTCCATTTGGCACTTCAGTGTCGTCTGAAACCATCAAGCAGATGTCGGTACGGCATTTATCGTTCGGCGTGATTTCTGGATTGTCATGATAGATAAAGATGCAGCTGTTACCTGCTAATCCTTTCATTTCAGCCCACTGATAAAGACGACCGCTTGGTTCTTCATAACCCTGTCCATAGGGGCCTGTCACTCGTACATACGCTAGTTTTGACGGTTCGAATTGTTGCGTTTTCATTGTCCTACTCCATGTTGTTGGTTCGGAGTCAGTATATGAATTGCCTGCGGTTGCTGCGTTTCCATTCTTGCGCAACGTGTGTCCAATCTTGCTATTTCGCGTCAACTCAGAAAACGCTTGGTAATCTTCACAATCACGAAATGCCGTAGGAGTTACTCCAAAGTGCTGTTTGAATGCTTTGGCCAAGCTTTGCGAGGACGAGAAACCATATTCCAGAGCGATATTCAGGACAGGTTGCTTGGATTTGAAAAGATCATCAGCTGCGGATTCAAGCCTCAGTCGCCTGATGAAATCAGCAAGCGTCTCGCCTTGAACGGCTTTAAAAGTGCGATGAAAATGGTAGGGTGGAAAGTTGGCTAACGCCGCGACTTCGATTAGGTTGAGTGGCTCGTTAAAGTGTTTCTCTAAATAGCGGACAACGGGAATCAGCCGCTTATGATAGTCAACGTACATTACTTTATTTACCACTCTCTGTTGTCATCGTTCTTGTTTAGATCACCGAGACTAGCTTATCTAAGTTGAGTTTCAATAGAGGAGCCTTGAAACTGAGATTAGATGCGTTAATCCAATCATCTCGTTATGTTTCTCTATCTACTAACGCGATTATTTAACCTCAAAATTAGGTCGTGTTTGTATTGAAACCGTCATTTCCCCCTTAAGCTGGCGGTAGTTTCAGATTGTCTTCGTTCGGGTATTTGATGGCACACTTAAATGCTCGTTGAACCGGGTGGCTTAACGCTTGAACTATGAACTTTTCTAGACGATACTTTTTTCGTACATTGCCCCCCCCAAAAAAAGTTGATGTTTAATATGTTGATTTTAAAGGAAGTATTTTGAATGGCAATGGTGTCGATTAGGAAGTTTGAATCATGAAAATTTACATTTCTGGGCTGCTCACACTCATTCCTTCATATTTAATCACCGGCTATTCTTTTGCTGTTGGTACAGCGATTGTACTGCCAGGGCAACATGAATCCGGCGCTGATCTTTCGGGCTCCCCAATGTCTGCGAATGCTGTCATTGATTGGGAAATTGCGAACAGTGACCTCGTATTTGGCTCTTATGCAGATAAAACCGACAATAAGCGAGCTACGACAATTGGGTATATGTATAACCAAAAAATGGAGCTCAATTCTGGTTGGTTGGAGAACGACCTTCGTAATAACGCAGAATCACATGGCGTTAATTTTGAAGACTTCTTTCTCCATTTTTCTGAAGATACAGTGCTCGCAGAAGTTGATAACACCCACGGTGAAAATACTCTCTTAAGTGGAAAGCCTATGATCTTGGGCTATACAGCCAGTGAAGACCATGCTGGCTTTTGGCTGTATCAAGAGCCTCCGTGGGATGCTGATGTGTTTGAGAATTTCGAACTGGGCGGGGCTTTGTATGTCTATCATGCTGAACAGTTCGAACGTCTGACCTTTAAGTTCTCACAGTTTGCTGTCAGCGGCGAATTCTGGATTGAATACCCAACAGCTATTGACTCTCACGGAAGGGTTTCACAGTGGGAAAGGCTCGATGTAAAGAAAGACAAAACGCTCAATATGACCAGAAACCAATCGGTGATTTGGAACCTTCCGGGTAACTGGGTAAGAGCCACAAATCATGATGGCAGTGGGGTGAGTTATGGTGGCGGCCAGTATTTTGGTTCAACCTTTTTGAGAGAGGGTGGCCGTTTATACGTTGTGAGAGTTCGTTGGCAAAGTGAGAACGCAGACGACAGGCCGCGGTTAAAAGAAGTAAAACTCAAAAGCAGCTTTCCAACCGTTAAGTTAACCGACGCTCCGACCACAACTCCGGATGGCAATGCTATCAGCCAATGGCGAAAAATTCGTGGCTTTGACGTGTCTGCAGACCTGAATGGCGATAACTACTTGTCGCCAAGCGAGTATCGAAATCGAACCAATAAGAATGCGACAGCGCGTTTTCGTTGGGAATCAAGAGTGGTGCCATTTGGTCGAATGTGGAGCACGAATTCATCTTGGTCGTTAACGAACGTCGCAAACGCGGATTATTTATCGGCCATTCATCGCTACTACAAGCAAAGTTGGGCAATCCAAGGTTTGAATGGTGCATACAACGACGACACAAATAAACTCATTGGCTCGAACCAGTTCTATGTCCATTCTGGCGGACATGTTCAAGAGTTAGGAGCTGTTGCGGGTTCAAATCAAGCGGATGCTCTCTACACGCAACAATTTTCAGCGTTTCTCAAAAATCTATCTGCTTTAGAAAGTGATGCGTCTATTGGGCTGAACATTGGTACGGCGAACTTGCTGGGTCGAAATGGGCAGTCTCATCTTAGCGAAGCCGGGTCTTTGTATCTGAGAGAGCATTACATTTTTCCGTCTACTGGATTTAGTGGTTACTCGGGGATCTCTAAATTCTGGGATAATTCTGCGCTCGCCTACAATGGAAAAGGAGTGATTTTTCAGGCGACAACGCGTTACGGGCGAGTCCAGTATCTAGGAAATAGTGAAGAGAATTGGAAGAAAGACCAATACTCGACCCTAGCGATTTACCACCTCAATCGACATGCTCAATACAGCTATTTTAATCAGTGGAACAATAGTTACGTCTATGGGAGTGATAACACGACTGCAGACATTTTCTGGCAAAGTGGTGTCCCTAAAAATATCGCTTATCAACCAAGTTCGTTATTAGCCGTTGATTTGGGAGAGCCGAGTCATCAGGTCCTACAGGGATTTGAGCCAATTCCTTTGATGCTGTCGACAACGACACCTCAGCTCGCTGATTACACCATCGTTGGTGATTCATCGATGAGTGAAGTGATGCATGCTGATCTGCCCAATGGTATGACTCATGTTCTACCGACGTTCACGTACTTTATGTATCAATCTAAAAATCTGGTGGCCGCTGGTGGCCCTGAAGATATGGTGTTAGCGAGAGAGTTCAGCAATGGTCGTGTGTTGTACCGCACGGATTTCCACGGTAAGAATTCGAGCTTTTATGAGGCAGAGAAGCTGATGATTGTATTGGACGTGCCGATGAAGCCTGTCGATGAAAACGGCAACATCGGAGAGTATGTGACTGAAATTCATATTGGCGGTTATGAAGGGCTGTTCTTGCTTTATTAGAATTATTTAGATAGACGAAGGGGATCATTTGATAGAGCAGGAGGCAGAAGGCTCTAGAAATTTTGCATATCGACTGATTGATGACTGAAGCCAATTGATTTTGCCGCATTTAGTAGAGCTTGTTGGGTCTTGAATACCCTTGGTTTCAGCTTTCGGTCGGACTCTAAGAAACTATTTATTCCCCATTTGCTGCTTAGAACCATCAAGTAATAGCCATCATTGTTTGGAGAGTTTACGGCAATTGCTGATTCTAAATCGCCACGTTTGAAATGCTCCTTAAATTCGCGTAATACCATATCAATATCCTTATTCGATGATTAAAAAAGGGAGCGAATCGCTCCCTAATTAATGTTGGTACTAATGATTACAAGAATGCGCGGTATGGCAGTTCTGGGTCATTTTTAAAGATATCTGCAAAACCACGGAAGTGTTGGTAGTGCATGCGACCTTTATCTGTAGGGTAAGTGTATCGGCCACCGACTTGCCAGAAGAAAGGTGCGAAGCCGTATTGCAGACGTTCTTTCTTCATGTTCCACAGCATTTCAATTTCACGTGGGTCATTTTGGAAGTTAGCCCAGATATCGTGGTGGAAAGGAACAACGACTTCACAATCCAAAGATTCAGCGGCACGTAAAATGTCTGAAGACGTCATTTTGTCAGTTACGCCACGTGGATTTTCACCGTAAGAAAGCAGTGCAACGTCGATCTTGTGGTCATTACCGTGCTTAGCGTAGTAGTTTGAGTAGTGAGAATCACCAGAGTGGTAAACTGAACCGCCTGTCGTTTCTACTAGGTAGTTCACTGCACGATCGTCCATGCCACCTAAGATATCAGTGTCTAAAGAAGAAGTGCCTTCAGGAAGTGTCACTAGAGCAGTACGGTCGAATGCATCAAGAACCTTAATATTGACGTCTTTGATCTTAATCTCGTCGCCAACTTTCGCGATAACACAACGATCTTCTGGCACACCCCATTTCATCCATAAATCAACACACGCTTTAGGACCAATGAATTTAACGTGCTCGCCACAGTTTTGTAGAACGGCTGCAGCAACGTTGATGTCAATGTGGTCGCCGTGATCATGAGATGCCATAACCGCATCGATCTCTTTAATAGCGAAAGGGTCCAATGGGAAGATTGCAGTACGTAGGTTTGGCTGAAGTGCTTCAACACCGCCCATACGCATCATTTGGTGCTGGTTTTTCATTTTTTGAACAGCTTGTGTTTTTTTACCAGTACCACACCAGAAGTCCATTGATAGGTTTGCACCACCTTCTGATTTTAGCCAAATACCTGTACAGCCAAGCCACCACATAGAAAATGTATTTGGTTGCACGACGGTTTGCTCGATCTCTTCATTTAACCATGTGCCCCACTCAGGGAATGTATTTAGGATCCAAGACTCGCGAGTGATTTCGTTTACGTTGCTCATGATAATACCTTTTATTTCAATAATTTGATTAATTTTGGATGTAGGGAGCCGAGCGCCTTAATTTTGATTAAGGCACTGAGCTAAATTTATTATTATTGGTGGGCTAGTTAGCCTTCGATTTAAACTAGGATGACTTGCGTCCCTTGAGCTTCAATCCGCTTGACGACTTCGGGGTTGGCATCTTTACCAGTGATGACGATGTCTATTTGCTTGGTGCTGCAAAAGAGCATTCCGGTACGTTGTCCAACCTTTGAACTGTCGACAACAACAACGAGTTTATCGATCTGTTCAAGCATTTGCTGCTCTGCTACAGCAGTTAACATGTCGGCCTTGTAGAGGCCAGCATCGGTTAAGCCTTTACCAGAGGTAAACATCCAGTTTCCGGCATAGCCTCCCAGCGAATTGGGCGCGGGATTTAAAAAGATGTTCTGCGCTTTGTTGTATTGACCGCCAATGATGATGACATCGTCATGATCTTCGTTGATCAAGTAGCTTGCGAGTGGGAAGTAGTTCGTTACGATCTGTACATCTTCCCCACATAACTGTTGTCCAAGTAGGAACGCAGTAGAACCACAGTTGATCACAACTGTATCTCCAGCCTCGCAAAGTCCTGCTGCTGCTTGCGCAATCTCTGCTTTCTCTTCATAGAACTCAGTGCTGTTGATATTGAGTGGTGACCACTTTCTCTTCTGATTCTCTACTCGCTCAGCGCCATTTCGAACTTTTCTAAGTCGGCCAACTTCATCTAATTTAGCGATGTCACGTCTTGCAGTAGCAGGTGAAACACTAAATTTATCAATAATATGTGAGACGTTTATTGTCTGCATATCTTCTAATAGCGACACGATGCCGTTATGTCTTTGTACTTCATTCATATTTATCACTCTTTATGTCGTTGTGACAATTTGATGATTACTTTTGATTTGTTTTGATTCTAATAATCACCATCATGATTGTCAAACTACATTGCTATAAAAACTAGATCTTAATCACAATGATTTATAAGTTATTGATTTTATTTGATTTGTTGTTTTTTGGTGTGATCCGAAGCTCAATTAGGCACATTCTGGGTGTGGTTAATTGATATAAATCAAAGTAATCACAAGTGAGCATTGAATGATTACTTTTGATTGGTAAAGTCTAATTCGTGAGCAAAAATAGACATCATCACATCCTACATACCATTAAAATTAAAATTAATCAGGGGTAAAGATATGGAATTCTTATACGATATTTTCTATATTTTTTACAGTCAGGTAATGACCAAAGCACCTTTGCTACTCGGTCTTGTTACTTGTCTGGGTTACATTCTACTCAAGCGTGACGCAACAACTATTATCTCCGGCTCTATCAAAACCATCGTTGGTTTCATGATAGTGCAGGTAGGTGCAGGAACATTGGTAGCGGGTTTCAAACCAGTGATTCTGAAAATGAGTGAGATTCATGGATTGACGGGGTCAGTGATAGATCCGTACACAACCATGATGTCTACCATGGAGACCATGGGAGACAATTATTCTTGGGTTGGATATGCCGTATTACTGGCACTTGGTCTCAATATTCTTCTTGTTGCCTTCCGCCGCATCACGGGCATCAGAACCATCATGCTTACGGGACATATCATGTTCCAACAAGCTGGCCTCATTGCTGTTTTCTACTTCGTGCTTGGTGCAGGTATGTGGGAAACCATCATCTATTCAGCAATATTGATGGCGTTGTACTGGGGTATCTCGTCTAACATCATGTTCAAGCCTACCCAAGAGGTTACTGGCGGGGCGGGTTTCTCTATTGGTCACCAACAACAGTTTGCGTCATGGGTAGCGACAAAGGTTGCTCCTAAGCTTGGCGACAAAAATGACAGCGTTGACCACATCAAACTGCCTAAATGGTTACACATTTTCCACGACAGTATCGCAGCGACAACGCTAGTCATGACTGCTTTCTTCGGCATTATTCTTCTTTCATTTGGTCTTGATAACCTTCAAGACATGGCAGGAAAAACACACTGGTTTATCTATATTTTCGAAACTGGGTTGAAATTCGCAGTGGCTATTCAAGTTATCGTCACCGGCGTCCGTATGTTCGTAGCGGAATTGTCTGAGGCATTTAATGGTATTTCTCAACGCCTTATTCCTAACGCTGTGTTAGCAATCGATTGTGCGGCTATCTACGCATACTCTCCAAATGCAATGGTGTTCGGTTTCATGTGGGGCGCTGTTGGTCAATTCACAGCCGTTCTTGCAATGTTAGCCTTTGATTCTCCTATCATGATCATTCCTGGCTTTATCCCAATGTTCTTCTCGAACGCGACGATTGGTGTGTTTGCGAACCACTTCGGTGGTTGGAAAGCGGTAATGAAGATCTGTTTCGTGATGGGCATCATCGAGGTGGTTGGTTCTGCTTGGGCAATTCATATCTTTGCTCAATCGGGAGCAGAGTTTAATGGCTGGATGGGTATGGCTGACTGGGCTCTCGTCTTCCCACCTATCATGCAAGGTATTTCGAGCACTAACATGTTCTTCTTCGGGATTTTGGCTTTAGCTGGTGTCTACATGTACTTCGCTTCTAAACAACTACGAGCTGAAGAAGACGCAGAAGCTGCCGCTGAAACAATGACCGCAGTAACACCTGAGGGCATTGAGGTTGAAGTCGCAGTACCACAACAATCAACAGCAACTGCTCAATCTCTATCAGCTCCTACAACGTCAGAAATTCGCGTCTCACCAGCAGCTGAACAGAAACCGGTTCGTGTCTTAGTGTGCTGTGGTTCAGGGCAAGGTTCTTCAATGATGTGCTCTAAGAAAATCAAAGAGTACTTGGACAAGAAAGGCATTCCTAGTTCGACCTTTAACAGCGCTATCACTGATTACAAATCGCACCTTGGTTCATTCGACATCATCGTTACTTCGGTTGCGCTTGCAGCGAAGATTACGGGTCTGCCGGAAGGTAAGCAACAGTTAGCGGTTAAGAACATGATTATGGTGAAAACTTTCGGCGACGAGCTTGTTTCCATCATCGAGAACAACTTCCACAAATAATGATAAACGGCTCAGTGGTATCGCACTGCTGAGCCAATAAAAATAATTATATAAGTGAGCAATAACATGAACTTAAAAGAATCTCTTATCAAGAATAACTCTATCCTACTGAACGCAAAAGCAACTGACTGGAAAGCGGCGATCAAGCTAGGTACTGATGCATTGGTTAAAGCCGGTGTTGCTGAAGAGCGTTACTACGACGCGATTACCAAAGCGATTGGTGAAGAAGGCCCTTATATCTGTATTCACGATGCGTTCGCTCTGCCTCATTGCCGCCCTGAAGATGGTGTGATTCGTACCGGGTTTGCGTTAACCGTGCTTGAAACGCCCATTACGTTTGAAGGTGTTGATGAGCCAGTTGATGTACTGATCACGCTAGCGGGTAAAGATTCAGAAGAACACATCGACGGTACCATGCAAGTGGCGAACTTGATTGAGTTCGATGAAGATTTCTCAAAACTTCGCGCATGCAAAAGCCCAGAAGAAGTGGCGCGTTTAATTGATGCTGCGTTACTGCAAGCGGAAGCTGCGTAAGGAGACAACTATGTCTATATATAGCCAATTGAAACAACGCGTCTTAGAAGCCAATTTGCAGCTTCCGAAGTATGGTTTGGTGACATTCACTTGGGGCAATGTCTCTGAGTTTGACCGTACTAATGGCGTGATAGCGATTAAGCCATCAGGTGTCGAATACTGCGATATGACAGCTGAAGATATGGTGGTCGTCGATCTAGAAGGCAACATTGTTGAAGGGAAACTTAATCCTTCAAGTGATACCGCAACTCATTTAGAGCTTTATAAAGCTTTCCCGGAAGTGAGTGGCATTGTTCACACTCATTCACGCAGTGCCACAATTTGGGCACAAGCTGGTATCGATATTCCAGCCTTGGGTACTACTCATGCTGACTATTTCTACGGTGACATCCCATGTACACGTCGATTGTCTCACTCTGAAATTGCTGAAGAGTATGAGAAAAATACCGGCTTGGTGATCATTGAAGAGTTCAAGCAGCGTCGAATCGATCCAATGGCAGTTCCAAGCGTGATTGTTGCAGGACATGCGCCTTTCTCTTGGGGCAAAGACGCCAACGATGCTGTTCACAACGCGGTGGTATTAGAAGAAGTTTCTGCAATGGCGTTGGCAACGCGCACCTTGAACAGCGGCATCAAAATTCAGCCAGAACTATCCGACAAACACTACTTACGTAAGCACGGTGAAAATGCTTATTACGGCCAACAGTAAATCGGCTTTTTGTTTAAATAAGCCGTTTAAGTAAGCCGTTTAACGAGCTTCGGCTCTAAGTAGTTTCAATATTGATTAGGCCCGACTGCAGGGAATAAGTGAGAGGACTCTATGTATAAAGTGCTGGCGTTAGATCTCGATGGAACCGTGTTAAAGGATGATCACACGATTCATCCAGAACTGAAAAAGGCGATCCAAGAAGCCAAACAAAGTTGTCATGTCGTGATAGTGACTGGTCGACACCACACAGCAGCACGACCTTATTACTACGAATTGGGGTTAGATACGCCAATCATTTGCTGTAACGGCACTTATGTTTATGACTATCAAACTGAAACAGTACTGACTCAAAACGCGATAGATAAAGACAAAGCGCTGACCTTCATCGATATGGCTGATGAGTTTCAGCTCAAAATGGTCATGTACATCACGCATGCCATGACGTACTCACACTACAACCCATTTGCCTACATGTTGGCATTGGAAAGTTGGGCAGAAACGGCACCAGAGCAACATCGCCCTCAAATTTACCAAGTGGAATCATTCATTGAAACGGCTCAGCAAGCCGAACACGTTTGGAAGTTTGTGGTGGAAGGTAGCCAACACTCAGTAGACCGTTTAATGCAACACCCATGGATAGAAGAGAACTTCAACGGTGAGCGTTCTTGGTCAAATCGAATCGACTTTGCTGCAAAAGGTAACAGTAAGGGCCTACGCCTTGCTGAATACATCGCAGAACTCGGTTATCACGCCGATGACGTCATTGCCGTCGGTGACAACCATAACGATATATCCATGCTCAAGTACGCCGGATTAGGTGTAGCGATGCCCAATGCTGATGACATCGTCAAGTCACACGTCCAACGCGTGTGTTCAACAGATAACAACCATGATGGCTTAGCCCGTCTAATACGCGAACAAATTAAAGGATAACAACATGACTAAACCAATGATTCAGATCGCCCTAGACCAAACAAACCTTCCTGCTGCCATTGAAGTGGCAAACAATGTAGAGAGCTTTGTTGATGTGATTGAAGTGGGCACTATTTTGGCTTTCGCAGAAGGCATGACGGCGGTTTCTACGCTTCGTAAAAACCACCCAGACCATATCCTTGTATGCGACATGAAAACCACCGATGGTGGCGCTATTTTGGCTCGCATGGCATTCGAAGCCGGTGCTGATTGGATTACCGTTTCTGCTGCTGCACACATCGCAACCATTGGTGCATGTAAGAAAGTCGCTGATGAATTTAACGGTGAAATCCAAATCGAAATTTACGGCAATTGGACAATGGACGACGCTAAATCATGGGTAGACTTAGGTATCTCTCAAGCTATCTATCACCGTTCTCGTGACGCTGAATTAGCCGGTGTGGGTTGGACAGAAGAAGATCTTGTGAAGATGCGTGCATTGTCTGAAATGGGCATCGAGCTTTCTATCACAGGTGGCATCGTGCCTGAAGACCTTTACCTATTTGAAGGCATTAAAGCGAAAACCTTTATCGCAGGCCGCGCACTTGCAGGCGATAAAGGTAAAGAGACAGCAGAAGCGCTAAAAGCTCAGATCGACCGTTACTGGAACTAGGAGGCGTTATGTATCAAAACCTGTTACGCCACCGTGTAGGGCTTTATGAAAAGGCCCTACCTAACGAACTCAGCTGGGAAGATAAACTTAAGCAAACCAAAGAACTCGGCTTTGATTTTCTTGAGATATCGGTAGACGAATCAGACGAGCGTCGCAGCCGATTAGATTGGAATGACGAAGAAGTGTATGCCTTGCGTCGTCTTTGTGAAAAGCACGGCGTACCGTTGCAGTCCATGTGTTTAAGCGCGCATCGTAAGTTCCCATTTGGGTCTGCAGATCCGGTGATTCGTGAACAAGCTGTCATCCATATGGAGAAAGCGATCTCGTTGGCTTACAAATTGGGTATTCGTACCATCCAACTGGCTGGGTATGACGTTTACTACGAGCCAGCCGATAAAGTGACTCACCAGAGGTTCATTGAAGGAATGAAGCTTTCGGCGCTGTTGGCGGAAAGATCAGGGGTAATGCTCGCTGTGGAAATCATGGATACCGATTACTTGAACTCTTTGAGTAAGTTCGAAGTGCTGAGTCGCGAAGTCAATTCACCGTATTTCACGGCGTATCCGGATGTGGGCAATATCTCTGGTTGGAATTACGACATAGTGACTGAGCTAAAACTGAGTAAGCCTCGTATCACTCAGATCCACCTCAAAGACACTTATAAAGTGACTGGCGAGTACAAAGGGCAATTTCGAGACTTAGTGATTGGTGATGGTGAAGTTGACTTCAATG
This sequence comes from Vibrio sp. FF145, assembly GCF_041439075.1. NCBI lineage: Bacteria > Pseudomonadati > Pseudomonadota > Gammaproteobacteria > Vibrionales > Vibrionaceae > Vibrio > Vibrio sp. FF145. Next base: position 22,246 of record NZ_JBGONH010000003.1, on the reverse strand, counting down.
CCATTTTTGAAACGTTGAAGGAGACTGAGTGCGTCGTACCACTCGTGATCGAGATGTGGGCTCAAGATGAACGTTGGAAAGAGAACATTCTCACGGCACAAAAACGTTTGAATGATGTTTGTGTGCAAACGGGTGTTCCGAGATTGTTTGACCACTAACTCTACTTAGAATGATTAACTGGTTTCTCTTTGCGTTCTCGATGCTCCTAACGAAAAGAGAAAATGCAGCATATTGCCCCCAATATGCTGCATTTTTATATCAACTCGGCACTTTAAGCCATTTAAAGCAGCAGAAATGATGTCAATTTCGCAATAGCTACAGTGTTTAAACAGCGATCGTCACATGATCACGGCCCACTTCAGCCATCTGAATCAGGTAGTCCGTGTGGTATTTCTTCTTGATGACGATTTGGCTACCGATTTCAGCAACAATCTTTACCACTTCCAACGCATCAGAAGGATGCAATGAAGAGTCTTTTGAAATTTCGATATTAACGCCTAAATTTGCTAATTTGATGATGTCGCTAGAATGCATGGTCGTGTCCAAGGTATTTGATTTTCGTGGACTATATCATCTTCAATTTATGCAACTCTACTTGGTTTAAGTAAAAATGGGTGAGATGTGCTCAAAATATGATTTCAATAGTAAAACAACGGCTTTTATTGCATCAATTCGTTTAATTGTCGGATTGTTGAATAAGATCATATTAAGACGATCATGAATAGGTTTTATGTATGGTGATTAGTAGTATGAGTCTCAAAACAATATGAGAGATTGACGATGCCAAAGTTAGATAAATATAAAGGAATTATTTTTGATCTCGATGGGACTCTGGTCAATTCTATGGTGGCACACGCTCATGCATGGCAACAAACTTGTCAGAAGTTTGGTATTCCCTACGACAAAGAGTGGCTCGATCAACTTGGTGGGATGCCATCGCGAAAAGTGACTCAAGAGATCCTTAAGCGTTACGATCTAACTCTTGATGCTCAACAAATTACTTCGGACAAAATCGCTAACTTTGAGGCTATTGAGCACAAAGGGGATGTTATTCCAGAGACATACGCACTCTTACAGCAACAGTATCAGTTGAAAAAGATAGGCATCGGAACTGGTGCTCAAGCCAAGCATGCAAGGGCGATTTTAAAGACGACCGATATCCCATCAATGATACGTACGATTGTGACTTCAGATGACGTAGAGAATCACAAACCTAACCCGGATACTTTTCTGAAAGTCGCTAGCCAGTTAGAGCTTGAACCGAGCGATTGTGTGGTGTTTGAAGATACGATTATAGGCCAGCACGCAGCGACATCGGCAGGCATGGATTGCTACATGGTTGAAAACGGGCAGATAACTAAATTTGTTCCAGCGAATGGTTTGGAAGTGGGTAGCGGACCTGAGCTCTGAAACTAAGCTGCGTTCAATCAGATCGCGCATTAATGAATCAGGCCGAAATATTCGTTTAGAAGTCGACGGTGGTGTGAAAGTTAACTACATAAAAGAGATTGCTGAAGCGGGTGCCGATATGTTCGTTGCGGGCTCTGCTATTTTTGATAGTGAAGATTATCAACAAGCTATCGATTCAATGCGAGCTGAGTTAGCTTAATTGAATTAAGTAGTGTATCTACTGATGTATAAAGGCTCGAAGTATTCTGTAGACCAGGCTTCGAGCTTTTTTGTATCTAATAGATGTTGATTTAATGGAAAACTACGTGGAGTCAGGGGAGGTTGCGTTGTTGGAGTTCTTTTCAGTTATAGCTTTTTTGTTGTGTAATAAAACTACAGTTAATGTTGACTTTGGTCACATAACGGCGCAAAATTGACCTAAGATCACATAACGATGAGAACACAGTATGAACGCTACAGTAATCACGAATGAAAACAACGTATCACTAGCAAAACCTTCAGTAATGAATGAAGTTCTATTTTTTGCTAAGTCTACCGTTATCATGGGTGCAATTATCCTACTTGTTGCTTCTGCTTGGGTTTAATTTCTAAAATAACCCGCGTTAAGTGTGATCAGTGGTGGTGATTAGCCACTCACTGATTCAAACTAACGTCAGAAGCACCAAATTCATTTCCTTATCTTTCTCCAGTTCATTTCCTTATCTTTCTCCAGTTCACTTTCTCTATCTTCTAGGCCAATCAGGCTGACTTTTTAGTCATCGACTTAGTTACTGAATCAAGTGATTGACTAAACCAAGTTACCTATCTAAACCAACAGTTTAAACACGGTGTTTTAAACTAGACCAGTACAAAACTATCATTAATACATACGCTAATGCGGGCGCAATATAACTCGTACTCAGCGAAAGCTCATCAATCAAACTCGCCTGTACGAATGGTAAAACAACCCCTCCAATTGAACACATAATGAGAATTGCTGCTCCTTGTGAGTTTTGCTTACCTGATGCATGTAGCGCTTGTGCGTAAATGATAGGGTAGAGCGCAGAATTACATAGCCCTACGACAAGCATCAAATAGCCAATCCAAACATAATTTTGATAGACCGCAACGGCACTAATCAAAGCGGCAATAACGCAAGACAGTGAGAAGAGATAGTGCTTGTTTACAGTGTTTCCAAACTTGGCGAATAACACTCTTCCAACAAACATTAATACCCAATAAAGAGCGATGATCTGTGTTGCGAAGACCAAACCAAGGTCGCCATATTGCTGGTCGGCAAGATACGCAATAGTAAAAGTACCAAAACTGACCTCTACACCGATGTACAGCAACAGTACCAACGCTAACTTCATAAACTGCTGATTTTTAATTAGAAGCTTTAACCCTCGCCAAAAGCCAGTCATCTGTTTTGGTTTGATATCTGGAAGCGTCATTTTGCTAAAAAATACCAGTAAGCCGAAAAAGAACAGGGCGATGAATAAGAACAGATACGAAACTTGATGGGCGGTGTTGTCGACGTTAAAACTTGTAGCCACGAGAATGACAGCGGTAAGCACTAGCGGACCAAGCACAGTGCCAACAGAGTTCGATGCCGTTGCCACACTTTGACGTATAACACTCTTATCGGGTGTCGAGAGTAGTGATACGTAAGGTGAACTCACAACTTGAATTGCTGATACACCTGAGGCCATCAATAAGATCCCGATGAGTGTTGGAACAAGCTCTTCTCCTCGTACTAAATATGCCATGGCTAGACAGCCCAGAAGGCACCATATCAAGCAGAACTTCAGCGTAGTTCTATAGCCAATTTTTGCCATGACAAATGACGTTGGAAGCGACACCGTAATTCGGGTGATAAAAAAGGCCATGGGAAATAGCATCGCCATTTTATAATCGAGAGAGAAAGCTTCTTTGTAATGTGGAATTAGCGAATTACTTGAAACGGTAATTAAACCCCAGATAAAAAAGATCAGAGACAGTAAGACCAGTGGGGCATCTTTTAACGGGAATACTCTCATAGTGATTCCTTATTGATAGCGATAAAAAAAGCAGAAGATGATCTTCTGCTTTTCGATTGAGACTTTACGGTGTATTGCCTATTAAGCTGTTAATCACGAACAAAATTGATGTGATGAACATGAATGTTGTATTTCTCAATAATCACTTTGGTCGCATGCATACTTTTGATTCGTTGCTCAGAATCTAAAGCAGCAGCCATTGCTGACTCGTTCTCGTAACTGTGTTGCATCATAAGCAGTAGGTTTTTATGGCTTTCAGCTTCAATTGCTTCAGGCTTGTTGAGCGTTAGCCCTTGGTTATTCGGAAATGTGCGAATAATAGGCGCGACTTCGTTTTCCATGTATTGGTAGAAGTCTTGTTTTTGATCTTCAGTTAAATCAGCTTCGAAAAAAGCAGTGCGGAAAATAGTCATGGTCGTTTCCTTACAGTTCAAAGCCAGATTGGTTAGCGATAGATTTCAACGTTGCTTTTGCTTGTTTGATATCGTCTAACCAGTTGTCATTTTGAGCCCACATTTCAATCACTAATGGTGCGCTGTAATCAATTTCAGCGAGTGTTTTGAAAATAGCTGGGAAGTCGACTTGGCCTTCGCCTATAACAAGATCTCGGAACTGGCCTTTGCAGGTTTCTGAAACTCGCAGTGTATCTTTTAGGTGCACTTGTACTAGGTGATCACGGCTTAGCTTTAGTTCGGTACACACGTCGTAGTTCCAACCAGAAATATTACCGACATCTGGGTAAGCCATAAAGTAAGGTGACGGGATTTCACGTTTAAGAACTTCAAACTTGCTTAACGAGTTGAGGTACGGAGTATCCATAATCTCAACACCTAGCATGATACCTGCGCGTTCTGCCATTTTGGTGGCTTGCTGCATGCCTTCAATGAAGCGAGCGTGAGTTTCAGCCGATTGCGGCTCGTAGTACACATCGTAGCCCGCCATTTGAATACAGCGAATACCAAGCTTGTAAGCCAATGAAATCGCTTTTTCCATGATGATCAGCGATTCAGTGCGAATAGCATCATCCATTGAGCCAAACGGAAACTTACGGTGTGCGCTTAGGCACATTGATTGGAAAGGCATTTGGTGCTTTTCACATAGACGGCGAAGCTCATAAATTTCTTCGTCTGACCAATCTAAACGAGCGCGGCGCTCATCGGTTTCATCTACTGAAATTTCTACAAAGTCGAAGCCAGCTTCTTTGGCGTGAATCAAACGCTCTTCCCATGTAAGGGTGGTTGGCATCGCTTTTTCGTAAATACCTAATCTGAATTTGTTTTTAGAATCAAACATTCTTTTTCCTTAAAAGAGTTGTTGTTCTATACGCGTTGTTATGTCTTGAATTCTGCCAGCGATCTCTTCGTAGCCAAGTGCTTTCATTTTTGGCGTAAGCGAAGAGACGCTAACCGCGTATACAGGAGAATTGTTCTTGTCAAAAATAGGGACAGCAACACAAGAAATACCTGCTTCGTTCTCTTCATCATCGAGCGCATAACCACGGTTCTTAATTTTATCGAGAACACCAAAAAATTGAGACTTGTCGAGAATCGTGTTTTCAGTTAACGGCTTCATTGTGCTGACATTGCGTTTCCAATAGGTTTCTCGAACGCTGTCAGAGCTAAATGCTAAGTAACATTTTCCTGCCGCTGAGCAGTACATTGGAGAATGCAGCCCTACGTAGGTTCGAGTTCTAAAGGAAGAATTAACGGGTTCAAACTTGTCTTTAAAAATGATGTTGTCAGCATCAAAAGAGAGGAAGTTAACCGTTTCATTCACATCGTCGAGTAGCTCAGATAGGTATGGCTTAACGGTGCCAGTGACATCAGAGTTGATAGCAGCGTGTCCAAGCTGAACCAACTTCATTGTTAAGCGATATTCTTTACCTGAACACATTTGAGCAACATAACCAGAGGCTTCAAACGTTGCTAAAATACGATGGACAGATGACTTGTTGAAGCCAGTCCCTTCAGACACTTTTTGTAGCGAAACGCCATTAGGATAATTCCCAAGGAATTCCAATACGGTCAGTGCTTTAGACAACGATTTAATTTGCTCACTCATATATGTGCTACCAGTGTTTACCTATTTCAGTATGGAAGTTTTCTGCGATGTCACGTCCATCGCTACCAGCTAACGCTCGGCCAGCAATAAACGATTTTGCAGACAGATTCTTAAACAAATGCAGATCGTCAGGAACAATACCACCAGTAATGGATAGTTCAATTCCAATATCCGATAATTTCTGCATTTTTATCAAATCTTCTTCGGTCCAGCTCACACCAGCAAGTTCCGCATCACGAGAACGGTGATAAATTGCTTGTTTAATGCCCATGTCGACCCAAGCTTGCGCATCTTCCATTGTCCAGTGTCCATACAGCTCAATTTGCACTTCGCCGTCGAATTCATCCGTTACTTTCTTCGCTGAACGAATAGTTTCGATGTGTGCGGCTGCACTTACTGTTACCCAGTTAGCGCCGGCATCCATCGCAAGACGCGTTAAAATGGCGCTGGCATCGGTGATTTTCATGTCACAGACAATGATGTGATTTGGGTATTTTTCTCGTAGGATTCTTACGCTATCTACGCCGTGGGCGAAGGCTAAGATCGTCCCGATTTCAATCACATCTAACTTATCTGCAACATGCTCTATTGAGGCTAATGCCGTGTCGATATCTGTGGCATCAAGAGCCATTTGTAGCAGTGGTTTAGATGGTTTTAATACAGTGCTAGACATCTATTTCATCCTCAAATTGTTTAAACAACTGCACCAGTCTTTGATAGTGCTTATATTTCTTTTGGTATATATCGTAGTGTTCAGGATTCGGCTCGACACGTGACGTAGAATTAGTGATCGCTTGAGTACATTCTGCTAATGAAGCGAACTCACCTGCGCCGACCATTGCCATCATTGCGGCACCTAATGAGCCGGTTTCATCCACGTCTGATATTTCAACGGTCATGCCGGTAAGGTCAGCCAGCATTTGCATCCATACAGGGCTAGATGCAGGGCCGCCTGTCACTTTTAGTATGTTGGCTTTTGGAAAACGCTGACGCATACGTTCTAGGTGAATGTTGTGGCAGAATAAGATACCTTCCCAAATGGCTTGAATTAGGTGCCCTTTAGTATGGTGCGATTGCAGGCCATAGAAGCCTGACTTTAGGCCAAGCCCTTGGTTAGAACCGTAAAGGAATGGCACAAAGTAGATACTGCTTGATGCCGGATCTAATGTTTCCACTAACGCTTGATTTTGCTGGTGGTTAATCTGGCCATTTTCACCAAGGTAGTCGGCGAACCATTCATAGTTACCCGCAGAAGTCGGGCTCGCTTCGTGAATGATGTATTCGTTATCGACGGCGTAATGGCCGTAAACAAAATTGTGTGATTCTTGAGTCACTTGTTTTGAGATACCAGACGTGACCGCCCATGTGCCCATTACGTAATTCAGAGTATCTTCAGCAGAGTTGATTCCAGAACAGATCGCTGTTGATACCACATCAAATAACCCGCCGAACACCGGCGTACCTATTGCTAGTCCGGTTTCATTGGCAACGGCCGCAGTGATTTTCCCTGCTTGCTGTTGAGGTTTTACAACGGGTGGTAGCGCATCCCAAATTTCTTCGATGCCAAAGGTTTCCAAAAGTGCTTTGTCATACTCACCAGTGATGGAGTTGAAAAAATTACTTTCTGAAATATTGGTCAGTTCTGCTGCGACTTCGCCCGTTAAGCGATATCGAAGGTAGTCGTGAGACATCATCACTGCGCCAATGTTGTTGTATCGTTCGGCATCGTTTTCTTTGATCCAGCGAATAATCGATACAGGGTGACCTGTCCACAGTGTTTGCAGTGTGGTTGGATAGATCTCTTGTGCTTTACCCTGTTCTAGCCACTCTTTAACGATAGGCAGTGAGCGAGAGTCAGAAGACATAATACCGTGGCCGAGGTTTTGTCCCTCTTTATCAAGAAGGTAAACGCCTTTGCCTTGGGCTGAAATGCTCAAGCCTTTAATAGAGGTTGGTTCTACTTTTGTGGTCTCTAAAAGCTGCTTAATGACATCGACAGCGTTACCCCATAGTGCGTTTAGGTCGCGTTCTACCCAACCTTGTTTTTCGTTGATGACGCTCGCCGATACGCGGGCAAGACCTTGTTGTTCACCTTTTGCGTTAAACAACGCGGCTTTCATAAAAGTGCCGCCAGAATCAATTCCAATGTAGTAATTCATTATTTGGCTTCCAGTAAATCGTTGTGAATCTTCACCACCAGTTTTCTTACCGGTTGGCTGTCATCATTTTCAATATTGGTGATATGCACGATATTTGGCGTGAATAAATAAAATTGATTGCGTTTTGCATGAATGAAGCTGAGCTCAACCCCCGGGTATTCGTAAAACTGAAGGTCACGTTCTTGGTTATAAGGTTGTGCGTTGCTGTGTTCGCCAGTGTCTATAGCCCATGCCATCACTTCAGAACCTTCGAGAATGATCTGCAAGTCAGAATGGTATTTATGGACTTCAGGTTGGAAGTTTCCTAGAGGCTCTTTGTCATATTCCAATACAACAAACCATGCTTGTTTTGAATCAAAACCAGGGAGTTCATGGCGACCTAATGCGAGTTTTTCTTGGTCGAGACTGTTCAAGTACTCAAGCACGTTTTGAATAACGACAGGGTACGACTTGCTGATCTGCGTAGGTTGAGTATTTCCGACTAACATAAAAATTCTCTTTAAATATAAACAGCTTAATTAAGCCAATGCTTTAAATTAATGGGCACTAAATAGGTCTTGTAAAAGCGTCGCTAACCCTGTCTTATCATCATTGTTTTTGGGCGTGATTAGGTTGGCTGAGCTTTTTACGGTGTCATCTGCGTTTTGCATTGCGATGCCAAGTCCTGCTGCTTTAAGCATCGAAATGTCATTGTGGTTATCACCAATCGCGACACACTGCTCTAGGCTGATACCGAGCGGCTCAATGTAGCGAGTCAATGCATTACCTTTGCTATTACCTGTTGCTGCGAAATCGACACGATCAATCCAAGATCGTTCGCCGTTGAAGTTCTCTTTCACAAAAGGAATCTCTGCGAATGTGTTTACTTCACCTTCAACGACAAACTTCCACACATACTCTGAAATTTGTGCTTCATGTTGGAAGTCGTCGACCTTTTGAATGTTTGGTCGCTGGCTTTCTGGAAAGGTTTGAGACCACGTCAGTAGCGCTTCCATGTATTCAATAGGGCGTGCTCTCGAGTAGAGCATTGCATCACGCACATACATCACCATCTTCAGATCATGAGCTTGAGATAGGGTGATAAACTCAGCCGCAATTTCTTTGTCGATTGCGTTTTCTTGAATGACCGTATCGTTCTGGTAATCAAAGATGTAAGTGCCATTGCAACAAATTATTGGAGTCGATAAACCAAGCAGATCGTAATAAGGTTTTGCCGCGACATGATGGCGACCCGTAACGATAACCACATGAGTGTGTTGAGCGACTTGCTTGATGGCTTCAACTAACTCTTGGCTAATAGTGTGCTGCGAGTTGAGCACCGTCCCATCGAGATCTAACGCCAATAGCTTGTGCTTATACAATTTATGTTTATAGGACTTATGCGGTGATGACTTATGCATGTGCGAGGCCTTACTTCTGTCCGTAGTATGAGTTCTTGCCGTGTTTACGGTTGTAGTGTTTATCTAGCAGCTCAGGTTGAATCGCTACTTCTGGACTGATAGCGCGAGTGGCTGTTGCCATGGCAGCAATCTCTTCCATTACCACTGCATTGTGCACTGCATCTGAACCATCCTTGCCCCATGTAAATGGTGCGTGGCCTGCGATGATGACACCTGGCATTGCTTGCGGGTCGATATCACGTTGGTTGAATTCTTCGATGATCACCAAGCCTGTGTTTTTCTCGTAATCAGATTCGATCTCAGCTTTTGTTAGCAGGCGAGTACAAGGTACATCACCGTAGAAGTAATCGGCGTGTGTTGTGCCCAGCGCTGGAATGTCTCGGCCGGCTTGTGCCCAAATTGTTGCGTTACGAGAGTGCGTGTGAACGATGCCGCCAATGGTTGGGAAGGCTTTGTAAAGCTCAATGTGCGTAGCCGTGTCGCTTGAAGGGTTCAGCTTGCCTTCAATGCGGTTGCCTTCTAAATCGAGAACAACGATGTCATCTGCCGTCATTACATCGTATTCAACACCTGACGGTTTTATTGCAATCACGCCACGTTCGCGGTCGATCTCAGAGACATTGCCCCAAGTGAAAGTCACTAAGCCATATTTAGGAAGTTGCAAGTTTGCTGCGAACACGCGTTCTTTTAATTCTTGGTATGTTTTTTGTTCTTGAGACATTGTGTTTGCCCATGTTGTATTGAGTGAATGACGAGCGGATTGCCTAGCTAAATTCCCTAGCTAAAAAAGAGGACTAGGCAATCGCACTCAATTACGTTACTTAGCTGCTAGTTTGATCTTGTTGATCATCACATCGCCATTTTTCTCGATGTAAGCGCTCCAAACTGGTTGGATAGCTTGTTGGAAAGCAGCACCATCAACGTCACGGTTTACTTGCATGCCGTTTGCTTCTAGTTGAGCAATCATCTTGTCTTCTTTCTGGATGCTTAGCTCACGTTGCATTGCTACGGCTTCAGCAGAAACTTCTTCGATAATCTTTTGCTCATCTTCAGTTAGCTTGTCGAACTTACGTAGGTTCATTGTTAGAACTAATGGTGAGTAAGCATGTTGTGTAAGGCTTAGGTATTTTTGTACTTCATCAAACTTGAAAGACAGCGTTACAGAAATTGGGTGGTCTTGAGAGTCAACAACGCCTGTTTCAAGTGCAGTATAAAGTTCAGATACTGGAAGCTGTTGCGGGTTAGCACCGAGCTCATTGAACATATCGTTTAGCGCTTTCGAGCCATTCACACGCATTTGTAGGCCTTCAACATCTGAAGGAACACGAATAGGTTTTTCGTTGTTGGTCATGTTGCGGTAACCATTTTCAGGGAAACCAAGACCTTTAAGACCGAATTTTTCAAAGTTCGCTAACACTTCTTTACCCGGCTCGCCGTCCAGTACTTTGTATGCTGTTTGACGATCTGGGAACATGAACGGCAGAGTGAAGGCCGCTGATTCAGGCATTAGGCCGTTGTAGTTGTTCAAGCCAACCATCGCTAAATCGACGATGCCAGCACGTGAACCATCGATCATTTGCTTATCACTGCCCAATTGACCTTGTGGGTAGATGTTTACTTTGATTTCGCCGTTTGAACGAGCTTCTACTTCTTTCTTAAAGAACAAAGATAGGTCTTGTTGCAAATCCGACTCTGGTGCAGCGTGCGCCAGTTTTAGAGTCGTAGCGGCAAAAGCGCTAGAGCTCATTGCGATAGTCGAAGCGAGTAGAGTAAGTTTTAGTAGGGTTTTCATTATTATTTTCTCCGTCGAGGATTAACCAATGACAAACGACATTGGCACAGTGATAATGCTTGGGAAGATGACAAACAGTGTGAGCAGAGCCATGTAAGCCGCGATGAAGGGCAATACACCTTTCACTGCAGTCGACATTGGTACTCTCGCTACACCACACACTACGTTTAGTACGGTGCCTACAGGAGGCGTAATCAAGCCAATTGAACAGTTGATAACGAACAGTAGGCCGAAGTACGTTGGGTCAATCCCAGCCATCTTGATGACAGGCATTAAAAGGGGTACAAGGATTAGAATCGTTGGGCTCAAGTCCATAACCATGCCGACACAAAGTACGAGCAACATAATTACTGCCATTAATAGGCGTGGGCTATCCACCAGTGGACCTAACATTTCTGCGAGTTGTTGAGGAAGCTGAGCAACAGTAATTAACCACGCAGCGACCATTGCACAACCCACCAAGAACATAACCATTGCGGTCGAGCGACCAGCGTTGAGTACGATGTGGTAGAACTTCTTAATAGTGAGTTCTTTATAAACAAACGTTGAGATGAAAATAGCGTAAGTGGCGGCGACTACAGCGGCTTCTGTCGGTGTAAAAATACCAAAGCGAATACCGACAATGATGATGACTGGTAACATCAATGCCCATACGCCATCTTTAAGTGCAGCGCGTTTTTCAGCCTTTGTTGCACGTTCAGACGTTTCTAAGTTTTCTTTACGAACCGTCCAGCGCCACACAAACATCAATGTCATACCCATTAACAGGCCAGGAACGATGCCGCCTAGGAATAGGTTTTTGATCGAGATACCGCCAGCAACACCTACAAGGATCAGAGGGATTGAAGGTGGAATAACGGGTGCGATGATACCGCCTGAAGCAAGTAAGCCCATTGAAGGTGCTTCTGGGTATTTCGCTGCTTTCATCATTGGGTAAAGAATACTGACCAAGGCTGCTGCATCAGCTACAGCTGAGCCAGAGAGACCAGCAAGCAGTACCGAAGTCATGATTGCAACGTAACCTAAGCCACCTTGACGGTGTCCCACGTAAGTGGTTGCTAGGCGAACAATACGCTGCGACAAACCACCCGATGCCATTACTTCACCCGCAATGAGGAAGAATGGAATGGCAAGCAGAGTGAAGCTGTCGACACCATTAATTAAAGACTGCGCAAGAATGTCTGCACTAAAGAAGTCCATGTGAAGCATCAGCGCCATTGAAGACAATAACAGTGCAAACGCAACAGGAAGACCAAGTAAGATTGAGACAATCAATACCGATAAGAAAATGGCTAACGTCATTATTCTTTCTCCTCATCTAAGCTATCTAGCTGCCAGTCGGGCTTGAAGATTCGCATAAAGGCAATCACGCCCATTAACAAACTTGACACCACACCGGCTAAGTAAAATAATGCTGAAGGAAGCCCTGTAAGCTGAGAAATATCTGACCAGTTAGACATCATTTGACGGTATGAACCGACGTAAAGCATGCCGACAGAAATCAGTACTATTACCCAGCAGATACGTCTTAATACGGGTACTGCTTTTGGGAAAAGTCGTTCAGAAAATTCCGCAACAGCGAGGTGTTCACCTCGGCGCAGCACAACGGCAGCACCGAGCATGACAACCCATACAAGACCAAGGCGAGATAGTTCTACAGAGGGACGAAGACCAGAAGAAAAGCCATAACGTAAAACTACGTTAGTAAATACGAGCGCAACCATACAGGTCAGAATGACCGCCATGATGACATCGATACTTTTCCAAATACTCTTTAATACACTTTGCATAACGCTTTCCCTACCTTTGGCTAATTACAGAGACGTAATTTGTTCCCAAATTCCATCGTTAATTTCAATGCCGCCAGCTGCTTCGTGTTTCTTAATGAAGTTTTCAATTTCAGAACCAGCAATCATCACTGAACCCGTTTCTGCAGGCTCTGACTCAAGCACGTAATCGCGGATGCGCTTCATCTCTTGTGCGTAAGTGCTTTGATCCATTGTCTTGCTTAAGTCGATAGCGATAAGGAATTGAGATACACCAAACTCACCACCCATATCTTCAGTCAGCGCTGGTACTGAGTGGCCGCCAGTGATTGCCGTTAGCATCATGTCAAGTACGATTGCCATTGATGAACCTTTCCAGAAACCCATTGGAAGTAGGCGTTTGTTTTCCCACAGTACATGCGGGTCTTTAGTGAGTTCACCTTCGTTGTCAAAGCCACCAACAACAGGTAGTTCTTTGTCAGCAAGCACGAAGTTTTGTAGTTGGCCGTAAGAAAATTGGCTCATTGAACAGTCAACAACCACCGGTGGATCGCCCGCAACCGCCATGATGAGAGGGTTTGAACCAACACGGTGATCTTTACCACCCCATGCTGGCATCACTGCGATTGAGTTGGTTGATGCAATTCCTGCAAAACCTTCGCGAGCCATTTTCAATACGTAAGCACCGCCACGCATCCAGTGGTTAGAATTACGCATACCGACCATGCCAATGCCGTAGTCACGAGCCAATTCCATGGCACGTTCTGCACAGATAAGACCGTTAAGAACGCCAGGACCGTAGTTACAATCCCATTGCTCGAGTGCACCCATGCTGTTAACGCATTCTGGTTCCGCATTGAGTTTGATCTGACCTTTATCTACTTGGTCAATGAATACAGGAAAACGGTTGATGCCATGTGAGTATGTGCCTTCGTTTGCCATCTCAACAAAACCAGCCGCAAGCTTGGTTGCCATCTCTGGCTTCATGTCGCGAGCTAAAAGGATTCGTTCGTATTCTTGTTGTAGTTTTTCTGTTGATACTAAAGGCATCTGTGTTCTCCGATAATTTGAATTCCATAATACGGAATCAATTATTGTTTTTATTCCGAAAAAATTCTGTGAGCAAAGTTACGAAATATTTCCTTATTAAGTTTTTCTCTAATAACTGTTAACTGGTTAAAAAGTGGAACAAAAAGATTTAAAGATTCCGCAATGCGAAACAAAAAGCGTGTTCAGGATCTGGTTTCTACGACTAATTGAGGTGAAATTCGACAATTTGGCGGGATTAAACTTGTCAAAAGATGGGTTATTAACCAACCGTAACTTTACTGAATATAAAATAGTGGCGGTGAAATCTGAGGTGTTGGTCAAATTCGGAGAGGGAAGTACGCACAGTTGACCCGTCTTCTATATAGTGGTTTTGTTGTTTTTGTACTATTGCTTGGTAGATATTTGTGAAGTATTGGAGCCAGCTTCTATGAAAATTGTTATTGCACCAGACTCGTTTAAAGAATCTTTATCGGCGGTATCGGTGGCGGCGTGTATTGAAAAGGGCTTTCGTGAAATCTTTCCTGACGCTGACTATGTGACTTTACCTCTGGCCGATGGTGGCGAAGGTACGGTAGATGTATTGCTACAAGGTTTAGCCGGACAAAAGCGAACAAATAAAGTTCAAGGGCCATTGGGAACATTGATTAGTGCTGAATGGGCGATGTTAGAACCGTCAGTTCAGAGCTCCAAGAGAACGGCTTTGATAGAGATAGCTGCTGCGTCTGGTTTAGACTTGCTGACACCAGAACAGCGCGATCCTTTGGTTGCTTCTTCTTTTGGTACCGGACAGCTGATATTAGAAGCGATAGAGCAGGGGGCTCAAACCATCATTCTTGGATTGGGTGGCAGTGCGACCAATGATGGTGGTGCAGGCATTGTACAAGCGTTAGGTGGTAAATTGCTTGATCGTGCAGGGCAAGAGCTCAGCCGAGGTGGCGCTGTGCTAGCGGATTTGGCTTCAATTGATCTTACAGGCGTCGATTCTCGTTGCTCCGATATTGAGTTGATTGTGGCGTGCGATGTGGATAATCCATTGTGTGGTGATAACGGTGCCAGCTATATATTTGGTCCGCAAAAAGGAGCGACACCTGAACAAGTCTTAATGCTTGATAAGGCGCTTGAGAATTTTGCTCAAGTTGCAGAAACGCAAGGTTATGCCGGTGGCGATGAGCCTGTTTACAAGCGCGTGGGTTATGGCGCAGCTGGTGGCACGCCGATGGGGCTTGGTTTGTTATTCAATATCCAAATTAAACCCGGCATTGAGATGGTGCTCGATGTTTTGCAAGCTGATGATCTATTGAAAGGTGCCGACTTGGTGATTACTGGCGAAGGGCAGATGGACAACCAAACTCTGCAAGGGAAAACGCCTTATGGCATTGCTAAACGAGCGAGCTTACAAGGCATTCCGATCATAGGCATTGCTGGCTCACTGGGAACAGAAGTAGAAGCACTTTATGGTGAAATGAACAGCTTGTTTGGTACGGTTCGTTCTCCTCAGTCACTTGACCAAGTTCTGCTAGAAGCCGAACTAAACCTTACCAGAACGGCGAGAAATATCGCTGCGACTCTGAAAGTAGGCCATGCGATCTTGAAATAAAGTGAGGTTTGACAATTGGTTACTTAACATCATGGTTCGATAGGTTTTATAGATAGCAACGATAAATAGAAACGATTATATTTTATACCATTAGAGGTCTATTCTATATCCATAATATTTTAGGGGCTTTTGAAAGGAAGTCAGTATAAATATCAAGGTGCACTCACTATTGCTGCACCTTTGGACCTTAAGGAATAGATCATGAGTAAAAAACTAACTACAGCTGCGGGTTGTCCTGTTGCTCATAACCAGAATGTTCAAACTGCGGGTAAGCGCGGTCCTCAACTTCTTCAAGATGTTTGGTTTTTAGAAAAGATGGCGCATTTTGACCGCGAAGTCATTCCAGAGCGTCGTATGCACGCGAAAGGTTCAGGCGCTTACGGTACATTTACTGTTACGCATGACATTACCAAATACACCAAGGCAAAACTGTTTTCTGAAATAGGCAAAAAGACCGACCTGTTTGCACGTTTTACAACGGTGGCGGGTGAGCGTGGCGCTGCCGATGCTGAGCGTGATATCCGTGGCTTTGCATTGAAGTTTTATACTGAAGAAGGTAACTGGGACATGGTGGGTAACAACACGCCAGTATTCTTCCTTCGTGATCCTCTCAAGTTCCCAGATCTAAACCATGCGGTTAAGCGTGACCCGCGCACTAACATGCGCAGTGCGAAGAACAACTGGGATTTCTGGACTTCTTTGCCGGAAGCTCTACACCAAATTACCATCGTGATGAGTGATCGTGGTATCCCTGCTACTTACCGTCATATGCATGGTTTTGGTAGCCATACATTCAGCTTTATTAATGCAGACAACGAACGTTTCTGGGTTAAGTTCCACTTCAAATCTCAGCAAGGTATTAAGAACTTGTCTGATGCAGAAGCGGCACAAGTGATCGGCGATGACCGCGAAAGTCATCAACGTGATCTGCTAGACAGCATTGATAATCAAGACTTCCCTAAATGGACACTGAAAGTACAAGTGATGCCAGAAGCGGATGCGGCAAAAGTGCCATACAACCCGTTCGATCTAACTAAGATCTGGCCGCACGCAGATTATCCATTGATTGAAGTAGGTGAGTTTGAATTGAACCGTAACCCACAAAACTTCTTCGCTGAAGTTGAGCAGTCTGCATTCAACCCGGCAAACGTGGTTCCGGGTATTAGCTTCTCACCAGACAAGATGCTACAAGGCCGTCTGTTTGCTTACGGTGATGCACAGCGCTACCGTTTGGGTGTTAACCATCAGCATATCCCAGTGAACGCACCTCGTTGTCCTGTACACAGCTACCACCGTGATGGTGCGATGCGTGTCGATGGTAACTTTGGTAGCACATTGGGCTATGAGCCAAACAACGAGGGCCAATGGGCAGAGCAACCAGACTTTGCAGAACCGGCATTGAGCCTAGATGGTGCTGCAGCGCATTGGGATCACCGCGAAGATGAAGATTACTTCTCGCAACCGGGTGATCTGTTCCGTCTAATGACACCAGAAAAACAAGCGATTCTGTTTGATAACACAGCGCGTAACCTAGGCGGCGTGCCTAAAGAGATTCAACTGCGTCACCTAAGACACTGTTACAAAGCCGATCCAGCTTACGGTGAAGGCATTGGTAAGCTACTTGAAATCGATGTAAGCGAATTTAAGTCGTAATCAATAAGTTTGATTAGTTAAATGAAAGGCCGTTGAGTGAATCACTCAACGGCCTTTTTTGATCTCGCTGATCATCAAGCAACCCTAAATCATTGAAAAGTTGAACTATTCACATTGATAGTTTTTACCTATCGAATTGATAAATTTATCCCATTATCTTTGTAAGAACGATCGGATTATTCTACGACTATCAGTTTATAAAGTAGAAGAGTTTGAGATGAGTAAGAGCGCATTAATCGTTGAAGGTGGGGCAATGAGAGGCATCTTCGCTGCCGGAGTGTTGGACGCCTTTATGCAAGACGATTTCCGTCCTTATGATTTTGCCATCGGCGTATCAGCAGGTGTGTCCAATTTGGTTGGTTACTTATCTCAAGCTCCGAAGCGTAGCTACAACGTGATCACCACTATGGCGACCGATAAAACGTTCTTTAACTCTGCTCGCTTTGCTAAAGGTGGCAATTTGGTCGACGTTAAGTGGTTGTGGGATGAATCTAACCAACGTTATCCACTGGATTGTGGTGAGCTGTTCTCAAGTGTTCCTTTAATTGCTGCTGTAACTAACGTCGATACTGGCAGTGCAGACTACTATCACATCAAGCCAGAAAACCTTTCTAACGTGGTTGAAGCAACAACAGCTCTACCTATCGCTTACCGTGAAACACCGTGCTTCTCTGGTGGTTGCTATACCGATGGTGGTGTAGCCGACTCTATTCCGGTTCGCGAAGCCTATCGTCGTGGTGCACGAGACATTACCGTGATTCTTTCTCACCCATTAAGCTACCGAATGAAGCCGCAGAAGTATCAGTGGATGCTGAAAAAGCTGTTAAAGAAATTCCCTAATATTGCAGAGTCGATGGCGGTGCGTGCCGAAAACTACAACCAGTCTCTGGAGTTCATTCGTAACCCTCCAAAAGATGCGACCATCAAGGTGATTGCGCCGCCAGAAGCGTTTGCGGTTAAGCGACTCACTATGGATCAATCAACGCTTGATGCCGGTTATGAGATGGGGGTTAAAGCAGGGGAAGAGCACCTTGCTATTCGAAAAGGCGTGTATGGTTTAGACACCGAAGATTGTCATTTCTGCGTCTAGGAACGGTTTTAGAATACTGGATAAACGAAAAAGCCACGCTGTTCACTTAGGAATAGCGTGGCTTTGTGTTTGTAGATCTGGTCTGTTATTAACTCAGCCAGCTATTAACTCAATCTGCTATTAAACGAGTTCGTTACCGCTGTTGTTGCCTGTAAAGAAGGCATCAACACTATTTAGCGTTGTATTGGCAATGTTGAACAGAGCATCTTTAGTCAGGAAGGCTTGGTGACCTGTGAACAATACGTTATGACAAGCAGATAAGCGACGGAATACGTCATCCACAATCACATCGTTAGATTTGTCTTGGAAGAACAACTCTTTCTCGTTGTCGTAGACATCAAGGCCAAGCGCGCCAATCTTGCTTTGTTTCAACGCTTCGATTGCTGCGGTTGAATCCAGTAGTTCACCACGGCTGGTGTTGACGATCATCACGCCATCTTTCATTTTCTCAAATGCCGTTGCATCCAACAGGTGGTAGTTCTCTTTACTCATTGGGCAATGCAGAGAAATCACGTCAGATTCTTGGTAAAGCTCGTCGAGCTCAACGTATTTAGCGCCCAGTTCTTTTGCCAATGGGTTCGGGTATGGGTCGTAGCATAGGATGTTCATGCCTAAACCTTTCAGAATACGCATGGTTGCTAGCCCAATTTTGCCAGAGCCGATCACACCAACAGTTTTACCGTGGAAGTTAAAGCCAACCAAACCCTCAAGAGAGAAGTTCGCATCACGAGTGCGTTGGTATGCTTTGTGTAGTTTACGGTTCAAACACATCATCATGCCAACCGTGTGTTCTGCTACCGATTCTGGTGAGTAAGCCGGAACGCGAACCACTTGCAGACCAAACTCTTTGGCTGCATCTAAATCGACTTTATCAAAACCGGCACAGCGCATTGCAATCAGCTTAGTGCCGCCTTTCGCTAGAATCTCTAGCACATCTCGCGATAGGTCGTCGTTTACAAACGCACAAACGACTTCGTTGTCGTGCGCCATTTTTGCTGTTGTTGTAGTGAGGCGAAAATCGTGAAAATGGAACTCGGCGTTGAGTTCGCCTTTTGCCAGTTCAAATGATTTTTCGTCGTATGATTTTGAGCTAAAAAAAGCAATGTTGAGCATGGCTTCCTCTCTTACCTAAAATATAAATAACCCACTGATTCATTCTTTGAAACGGGATTAAAACAAGGGCATGTTGACCTTTCGCGGTTAAGTTTTGTTCGAGATAAAATCGTTTTAATCGCGACGAGAGGTTTGCCGCCTAGTCATTCTAAGCAAAACCCTCTCAACAAAGAGTAAAACGATTTTAGCCGAACCCTTCGGGCAGTGTTTGTGGTTCCTTTCTACAGCGTTATCGAATTCTCATGTAGGCGAGCTACACCTCGAATTCTCTGCCTTGTATAAATAACCCACAAACGGCTGCAAAAATCAGCTCGATAGGTCAACATGCCCTGCAACTCTGTTCAGTGTGCTAGAGTTTTTTTGTCTTGTCTATCACCATTAGTCACTGTAATTACTATGGTTATTTGGTCTTTTTCTTCACTTATGAACACTGAAAATCACATTACGAAGTAGCTTGCTTATAAGTTCATCAATATTGAATGGATCTTACTTTCTGGTGTTGAACATCTTCTTGGTCTCTTTCTCTGACCAGAAGTTAATGTTGAATTGTGCGTCGTCGCTAAGTTCTACTCGATGCCAATATTGAGGTGGGCTTGTGGCAAATTGTCCAGCTTCGATTGTGATAACACTTTCGGGTTCTGTCGCTTCTGCATCGGCAAAACCGTAGAAGGTGACCGTGCCTTCCATTACGCAGATCTGGCCGAATACGCCTTCTGCGGTGTTATGGTGATTAAGCAATGCAGCCGGTATGTTGTCTTTGGTGAAAAATGGCGTTGAACGTTGAATTTTCCAGTGTGACGGAATACGTAAATGACTCATATAAAACCTCTTATCTGTCTGTATTTTGAATACAAGCATTAGCTTTGATGGAATTGGTGACTGTGATTACCAGTAGTTTTCACTGCTGAATTGGCCGGGTTTTCTGCGTAAGTGCTTCTCGAAACCTAAGCTGGTTAGTGCTTCACTTGTGTCGCGAACCATTTGCGGATTGCCACAAAGGTAGAAAAAACTGCGGGTTTGATTGAAAGCGACAGACGTGGTTTGCTCAAGGTTGCCTCCAAGTAACAAGCTTGGGATTCGTCCGCGCAAAGTTCCGGTGACTGATTCTCTAGAAATAATTGGCACATATTGTAGTTTCCCTTGGAAGTGATTAACGAGTTGAGCGATACGGTCTCGATAAGTCAGGTCTTGTTCTGTTCTTACGGCATGAACCAGTACAAGGTTTTTGAATGACATTACTTTTTCGACATCTGAGCCGTTTTGCTGTTGTATCTGCATGCTTTCGAGCATTGAGATAAAAGGCCCAACGGCAGTCCCGGTTGAAAGCATCCATAGATCGTCGGCGATCTCTGGGATCTCATCTAAGGTCATAAAGCCGCTTGGGTCTTTGCCGACAAAGATGTCATCGCCTACCTTCAACTCATGAAGTTGAGGTGAAAGCTGACCGTTCTGATCCTTAATAATCAAAAACTCCAGATGTTGGTGACCTTGTTTGTGCTCTGGCGCATTCACCATTGAATAAGCCCGTCTTACGAACTCATCCTCTCTGTTAAGCAAGCCAAGTTTCGTGAATTGACCCGCCTGATAGGGAGAGACGGGAGCACTGACTTGCAGCGAGAACAGTTGATTTGTCCATTGTGTTTTATGTAAGACTTTGCCAGTTACCAAACCATGAGGAATATCTGTCATATCATCACCTTTACTTAGAGAAGTTATCTCATTAAGGATACTCAACTATTTACACTTTGGAGTTGCATGTACCATGCCATTAATGAGAATGCTTATCAATACTGGTTATTCGGTAAAAATTAACTTGAATGATGTCAAATAGACTTTGTACTGCTGTGTCTAAATGACCTCTTTATTGTTTTTTGATGTGGCACTTTCAGATTAAGGGGAGAGATTGATTTATGGGCACAGACCAAAATTAGTTCCGTGGTTTGACCCTTAATGTATTCACCAATAACTAAAGAGAATATTTTATAGATGAGTATAATGGCGGCTTTCGATCTCAATATAGCCGTGTTTTATGCTTGATAATCTTCGTATGGCCTTGAACGTGTTGTTCGTGACCATCAATACCGCAATGACTGCGTTTACCGTGAGCTTTTTTGGCCTCATCAAACTGATTCTTCCAATCTCTATTGTTCAAAAGTCATGTACTCGTTTAGCGAATTTCACATTTTGGTGTTGGGCTTCGCTCAATCTTTGGATGTTGAATGTGAATAACGATATCGAGTGGCAAGTTGAGGGCGGGGAAGACATCTCGACTAAGCAATGGTACTTGATGATGTCGAATCACCTCAGTTGGGCGGATATCGTGATTTTGTCTTCGATCTTGAAAGACAAGATGCCAATGACTAAGTTCTTCCTTAAGCATGAATTGCTGTACGTTCCTTTTGTTGGTTTGGCTTGTTGGGGCTTGGATATGCCTTTCATGAGACGTCACTCACGTGAGTTTTTGATTCGTAACCCTGAGCGTCGCAATGATGATTTCGATGCAATTAATAAGGTTCATCGCGGCTTTCCGGGGAAAGCCGCTTTTATCTTCAAGAAGAAGTAGTCTGTATCTCGATAACCATATCCCATTCGCTTGATTAGCTTTATCTTGTTGTTTATCCCTTCCAGTGTGCAGGTGTTTAGTGGATAACTTGCCGATGCGATAACCCCGTGAAGATATGGTCTGAGTTTTCGTGCGAACTCTTTTAATGGCTTAATCCCACTCTCTTGCACTTGTTCCCACCACGCGTCCCAGAGCCCCTTAGCGTGCCCTTCTGATTCACAATACCAAAGCTCTTTGAGTTGTGCTCCGAGTATATAAGTGGTCATTAAGTCCTTATTGATATTCAATATTTCAGTAAGATAGCTATCTTGGCGTGTATTTAAGTTGCCTCTATTTTTCAGCAGTACCCAGCGTGAACGCTTCACCCATTGCCTAGCTTTTTTGTCTTGCTTAAGTTTGTTGGCTTGGTCGACTCTAACTCTATCCATCACCTCGCGACCGAACTTAGCGACAACATGGAATAAGTCGTAAACGATTTTTGCGTTCGGGCAGTGCGCTTGAACTTCAAGATCGAAAGCCGTATTCATGTCCATCGCGACGGCTTCGATATTTATCCCATACTCGCCTAGTTGCT